>JBJMGJ010000316.1:0-6590 GCA_045807965.1 Bryobacteraceae bacterium
AAGGTCACGCAAATGTGTCAGGGTAAAGCGTACTTCACCACTCCGTACACATTGGGCAACTACCTGCTGATGGACTACATGAACCGAAAGACTCGGACCATTCACTAAAAAAGAGAGAGCCGGTCGGGCTCTCTCTTTCTGGTTGATTGGCCTTTAGAAGCTGATGCCGAGCAGGACGTCACCCTGGTCGAGATTAGTCCGGAGGCCGCCATTGTTACTCGCAAACGCCTGGTTCGCCCATCGCGTGTAACGCGCTTCCGGAGTCAGTTCAAATGGGCCTTTTTTGAACGTAATACCGAAACCAGCAACACCGCCGAAGGAATTGCGGTTGTGGATGGCGCCCGAAGTATTAGAGATCACACCCTGGAAATTGCCCGGCAGGTAAGCCGTTTCCGTGATCGTGGAGATGTGCCGGAGCGTTGCGCCGAAGTCGATGAAAGGCCGGAGGTGGCCCATTGTGATGTTGTACTTAAAGACACCCGGAACCTCCCACCAGCTGAGAGATGTCGGCCGATAGGCGCTGCCGCTGCCGAACGGTATAACTGAATTGAAACCGCCCCGCTTGTAGAGACCGTCAACTTCGAACCGCAGATGCAGCGGCATGTGGAACTCAGCACTGGCGCCCAGAATGTATCGAGGCGTGTGACTTGAATAGTTCGAGCCTGGAATTCCGGTGGAATTGCCGGTCCCGAGCCCGCCGGTGTTCGACGTACTGAACATGTCGGTCACTGGGATTCCCACTTTGAGACCTAACGTTAGCGGTCCGTGCTCCGAGGTCTGGCCAAGAGCCAATCCCGCGGTCATAAGCCCTAGCGCGATAAAATACGAACTTTTGTTTATCTTCATTTGCTTTTTTGCGTAAACCAACCTTATGCCTTAGAGATGAATCAATTTCGGCGTTGGTTTCTGTTTTACAGCCGAAAAGACGTAGTTGAAAGTACTTAGAATGTTCTACTTGACGTTGTCCGATGGGGATAAATGCAAATTATTCCGGGTCTTGGATCTATTAAATACGCCATATGGAATAAATTGCATAAATTATAGGAAGCGTGAACATACTGCTGTCCATCCTGTCGAGGATTCCCCCGTGGCCTGGCAAGAGGTTCCCGCTGTCCTTCAGACCGGCGCCCCTCTTCATGGAGGATTCGGCCAAATCTCCGACTTGGCCCCCGATGTTCCCGGCCAGTGACATGATGCAGACGAACAGAACCGACAGGCTGGGTATGGATTGGTGCAAGTAGATGATCCCAAACAGGATGGAGGCGACGGCGGAGGCCGCGGCCCCTTCCCAGCTTTTCCCAGGACTGATGCGGAGAGCCAATTTGTGTCTGCCGAATTGACGGCCGACGTAATAGGCCGCCGAATCGCCAACCCAATTCAACGCAAGAGCGAAGAAGAGAAGATGGTGACTTACGTTCCGCAATTCGGAAGCGAAATGCCAGGGCGAGAACGCGTACATCGCGCCGGCAAACACAGCCGCTGCTCCGGGCAGGATGCTCCGGAGGTTCGAAAGTCTAAGGCAGAGCGTGAGTTGCAGGAGGAGGAGCAGAATCGAGCTAAGGAATGCCTGCCGCGGAAACACGACAATGCAGAGTCCGATCAGGAATCCCACTATGCCAGGACGTTCAATGCCGTGCGCGACAGCGATATTCCCGAATTCCCAGTAGCACAGCGATCCGAACACGAGGGCTGCCGCAAGGAAAACGGGAGCGGGCGCAAGCCAAACCAGGTACAGCGCAAGCACGATGAGCGCCAGGGCTGTCAGGAGGCGAGCCATAAAAACTGGGACGCAGTGAACCCGCTATGCAAGCGGCAAGGGAAAAAGCTCCTGGTCGAGCGAAAGGCCGGAAGCTTCAGGAGCGACAACGCCGCTGCGGGTCAGACCACCGAAGCGCCTTTCCCGATTCTGGTAATCCGAGATCGCCTCAAGCAGACTCGTCCGGGTGAAGTCGGGCCAAAGCGTATCGGTGACGTAGAGTTCCGAGTACGCAATCTGCCAGAGAAGGAAGTTGCTGACGCGCATCTCTCCCGAGGTTCTGATGAGCAGATCAGGATCCTTCAGCCCGCTCGTATAGAGATGCGAGCTGATGGCCTCTTCGGTAATCTCGAGAGCGTCAAGATTGCCTTCGAGCCTGGCATTCTCAAGGATCGAATTCACCGCATCAATGAGCTCCGTGCGGCCGCCGTAATTGATTGCAAGATTCAAGCGCATTCCGCGATTACCAGCGGTTCGAGCCATGACGCTGTGAAGTTCAGCCTGGATGGAATCGGGGAGAGACTCCAGCCGTCCAATCGCCACGAGTTGAATGTCGTTTTCCATCAGAGTGGCAAGCTCGCGCCGTAAATAAACGACCAGGAGCCGCCAGAGCCCGTCGATTTCGTGGCGGGGACGCTTCCAATTCTCGACGGAAAAAGCGTAGAGCGTCAATGCTTCGAGACCGAGCTGAGCGCAGGTCTCGACCGTCGTGCGCACCGCGTTCACGCCGGCCTTATGTCCAACAATCCTCGGAAAGTTGCGCTGCTTGGCCCAACGGCCGTTTCCGTCCATAATGATGGCTACATGGGCCGGCAGGCGCTTCGGATCAAGTTGCGTGGCGATTCGCCAGTCGTGCTCACCAGGCTTCAGTGCCTGAAGCAGTTCCTTCATCTTCGGTAAAACCCCATACTACCTTACGAAATCAGTCCCAACCGTCAAAATCAGCCTGTTCTCCCCAACGGCACCGCCGTTAAGCTCAGACGGGAAACGAGCGGAATCAGATAAGCTCCGGCCGAAAGAAAACTGCCGAAGGGCAGGGCATAGGACCATGCTTCCTTCCGCCGGAGAGCGATCTGGGCCAGGCCGAAAACCGCGCCGGCTGTCGCTCCCAGAGTCAAGGCCGACAACGCATTCTCCGGGCCCAGAAAGGCTCCAATCAAAAAAAGCAATTTAACGTCTCCGAAGCCCAGTCCCTCTCGTCCTCTGAGCTTTTCGTACGCATAACCGAGCAGCCAGATGGGAAGCGCGGCGAACAAACCACCGACAACGGCATTAGCGAACGATTTGGCTTTCCAGTCTTGCTCTCCCATGACCAACTCGCCCAGGAGTCCGGGCACGTAAACCAGGAAAGCGAACACGAGACCGAGGACCGCCCCGCCGATGGTGAACTCGTCCGGCAGGAGCCGCTCCTGCCAATCGGTCCAAAACAGAATGATCAGCAGACACTCGTACAGAATCCACTTCGCGGCCGCGAGAGAAACTCCGTAGCTCTGAACGACGAGAACAAAAGTGATCGCGGCGATGATCTCGACGAGAAAGTAGGAGGCGCCGATGGATGCGTTGCAGCTTCGGCACCGACCTCGGAGCAGCAGATAGCTCAAGAGCGGGAGGTTGTCATACCAGGCAACGGGCCTCTCGCACGACGGGCAAAAAGACCTTGGATGCACCACCGACAGATCTCGAGGAACACGGTAGATACATACGTTGAGAAAGCTGCCCACCGCCAGTCCGAACAGGGCAGCAAAAGACAGGACGAATCCCGGCGGCATGTCAGCCAATCGCCCTCTCGTAGACGCGAAGAGTGTCAGAAACCATTTGCTCAGCGCTGAAACGCTCAGTGATACGTGCGATTCCACCTTCTCGCAGGCGGAGTGCCAGTTCGCGGTTATCTAGTAGTGTGCGGATCGCCGTTGCAATCTCCTCGACATCATTGCGGACGTATAACCCCGAGACACCGTGCACGAAGATCTCTGCAAGCCCTCCGACTTGGCTCGCGATAACGGGTACGCCGACGTTCATAGCCAGCAGAGCCCCCGATCCGAGGCCCTCTGAGCGCGAGAGGTAAAGGAGCGCGGAAGCTCGGCGCAGCGAAGCGGGAACATCCGTTGCAAAGTTGATTTCAACGCCCGCCAACCGGGCTGCATCTGCCGCGAGCGCCCCCAATTTGCCGGGGTCTGCGGATTCTAAAGCGACGATCGGATGGGTCGGCTGCCAATCCTCCGTGGCAGGGACCGGGACAACCCCGTCGTAAACTACCGCAATCCTGTTTCGCGGTACATGAGCTTTTACGAGCTCATCCGCGACGTGCCGCGAGACTGCCAGGTACGCCTCGGCCCGGCTGTATTTCCAACGTGACAGGGCCGTTCGTTTGATCGGAAAAGCTACCCGCCGGGATACAACGAAGTGTCGTCGGGATGCGATGGCGGCCAGCGTATGAGCCGTTGCATCGTGAGCGTGAACGATGTCCGACTGCCTTGACCGCTTCCACAACTCGATGGCGGAAGCTGGCGCGACGAGGTGGCCCGCGGCTTTCGCAGCCCGCCACAGGGGAGCATTCTCCCGTGCAAGCAGGACCGACTCGGCTCCTCTTTCACGGAGGCCATTTAGAAGGAGCATCACCTGGTATTGGCCGCCACGCATTTCCGCTCCCGTGTCGATATGGAGAATTCGCACCTACGTTCTTCGGCCAGGGCTCATATGCCGCGCCTTCGAATACTTCACGAAGTTGTAGAACGCAGCCATGTAAGCAATGATCAGCCCTTCGGTTCCGTCCAGAAAGCCAAGCCGGATCACGTAGGTGCGGAAGAATGTCCACAAGGGATCGAACAGGAGGCGCGCGAAGCTAGGCTGCTTCTCTAAAGAGACAATTTCCTGGGCTGCTAGCGTCGTGTACCGGTCCATGGACCGCACGTGCTCCGAAAGGGAACTGCAGGTGAAATGCAACAGGTTGGATCGGAGATGGCCCACGGCTCCGTCAACCTCCACCGATTCATGAACGAACGTTCCCACCCACCTGGCCTTTTTCCTGTCGAAGAGCCTCACCTTGCGGTCCGGATGCCAGCCGCTATGAAGAATCCACCGGCCCAGGTATTGGGCCAGCCGGGGAACCGTATACCCGTCATACTTCGGCCCGGCTTTCTTGATTTGCCAGATCTCAGCCTCGAGCGCTTCGCTTAAGCTCTCGTCGGCGTCAAGCGACAGGACCCAATCGTGGGTAGCGAGCTCCGCCGCAATATTCTTTTGCGCGGCGTAGCCATTCCAGGAGGCCTCAACGACCCGCGCGCCCAGCTTAGTTGCAATTGCGACGGTCCGATCGTTCGATCCACTATCAAGGACCAGGATTTCGTCGCAGCAGCGAAGGCTCTCAATGACTCGGGCGATGTTGCGCTCTTCGTTGAACGTAATGATCGTTGCCGAAATATTCATAGCTCCGCGTTACTCACCCGACTCGGACGGGGATGGGGGAAAACGACAGAACAAAGAGAAAAAGTGCGACGACTGCGACAAGCCGGCGTGGGCTACCAACTGGCTGAGAATCAAAAATTAACGGGTGCCGGCGAAAGAAAAACAGAGCTACGGACCAGACCCACCATGGCCAGTAGAAGAGGCCTCCCACCGCAAGACCCACAATGGCGGTCCAGGAAAACAAGGTGTGTATCCCCTTGCCAAAGAGCGCGTAAACGATGTGCCCGCCATCCAGTTGCCCGACGGGCAACAAGTTGATGGCAGTCGCGAGCAGACCGGCCCAGGCCGCCATGGCCATCGGATGCAGACAGACATCGGAAGAGGGTAGTCCGGGGAAGCGGAGCGATTCCAGCACGTGAAGCAGCCAGGGAGCACCGAACACGAACGAGGCGCTCGCCTGTCCGCCCGGGCACGCGGCCGAGAGCTTCACGCCAATGATGAGAAACGGCAAAGCGACAAGGAAACCTGCGATCGGCCCCGAGATCCCGATATCGAAGAGACTGCGGGTCCGGTAGATGGGTGATCTCACCCAGATGAATGCCCCGACCGTTCCGAGCAGGGTAGGAGAGGGCGCGAAGAACGGCAGCGTTGCGGAAACGCCCCAGCGGCGGCACGTGATGTAGTGTCCCAGTTCATGCGCTAAAAGAATGAGAATCAGCGGGATGGAGTAAGCGCAGCCGGTAAACAGGCGTGTGTCGCCATGAAACAGCAGCCCATATCCCGAGAGAACGAATTCATCCTTCAGGCCGGTTCCGAGCCGAAAACTGCGATCGAGAGCGTACCCGAATACCGTGGTCGAGAGAAACGTGAGACAAAGAAGCGCGATATGGAGCCACCATCGGCTCGACTCCGGACTTTTCCGCAGAACCGGTTCTCTCCAATCCCGCTCGATGGGGCTTTCTCCAGTGCTCGAAACCAGTAGCTGAATCCGGTCGGCGAGTCCCGGCTTAGCCATTCGTTCTACTGCAGGGTCTGCAGCTCTTTCCCGGGCTTGAACCGCACCGCTTTGCCGGGCGGTATGGCAACTTCGGCGCCTGTGCGTGGATTTCGTCCAATCCCGGTCTTTCTAGGCCGCACGTTGAAAATGCCAAATCCACGCAGTTCGATCCGATCTCCATTTCTGAGAGCTTTCTTCATTGTCTCGAATACGGTCTCAACGGCCATTTCCGCCTTCGTCTTCGTGATTCCCGTACGGCCAACCACCTCGTTGATGATGTCTAACTTAATCACAAAGCCTCCGCGTTTCGAGCTCCGGCAGGCTAGCTGCAAGAGCAAGGTCAATGATAAGAAAGCGCTTAGCGGTCTGTCAACGTGTTCCAGCTTCGACGATCATTCCCACCGTTTTTTGCCGATGCGGAAAGATTTGACG
>JBJMGJ010000317.1:0-11096 GCA_045807965.1 Bryobacteraceae bacterium
AACATGGCAGAGTTCGCTCGACAGCAGCAGGGTGTGGGCACAAAAATCAGGTTTCATTCACGCCGGCAGCGATCTCGCCAGTTGCCCGGACGAAGGTGCGATTGACTGTCTGTTACTGCAGACAATTGGGTCGACGGAGGGGCCAACCCACGGAAGAACATTGACTGGAACCACCTTCATCCAACGCTTGAATACGAAAGGCGGATCTGCACCGGCGGACGGCTGCTCGGATTCCAATGACGTCGGCAAGCAATCGCTTGTACCGTATTCTGCCGATTATTTCTTTTTCCGCGCAAACCACTAAGCTTTCATTGGTCTTCGCGAATTCGAGCTGTGCATGCGGAGCGGCACCTTTCCATGCACTTCGCATGCCCATACTAACTGTTGTGAAGAATAAGTCCCTGGTGGTCTGCGTATCGCTTCACCGCGTCCAGCACTGACCTTTTCTGGGCGTTGTTTCAGCCAATGCAGAGATTCGAAATACAGTCATCGATTGGACCAGTCGAGTCCCGCCACTTTGGCACAGCCATCATTGTTCATCTTTCGATCCGCTTGTTGATCGATCTCACCGATAAATTGCCTCATGCAATTCAATTTTGTCCGAAGAACCTGCAAGTCTAGGTGACATGTTTCCGCTGATCACTTTTGATTGGCCAAACACGGATGTCCAAGGAGAAGTTAGTTAGAGTGTTTCGCTTTTTGTTGTTCTGTCTGATATCGAGCGTGACCGCTCTTGTTACAGCCCCGCAGCCCCAACCCTTCCGTCGCCCTCTGGTGTTTGAACCGAAGCGCGCCCAGGCTCCGGCCGAAGCCAAGTGGCTTGCGCGAGGACCCGGCTATCACATCTTCTTTACGCGAGACGGAGTCACGATGATCGTCGATGAGACCACGCCTGAACCTTCGGATCGAGAACCGAGATACAGTACGGTGCGGATGAAGCTGGCGGGCAGCCGGCCATGGGACGATCTGACAGGTCTCGCCCCTACGGGGGGCGTCAGCAACTATTTTGTCCGTAAGGATGCCAAAGCTTGGCGCACGAATATCCCACATTACAACCGCATCAGCGCTGGCGCGGTCTACGCCGCATCGACATGGCCTTCTACAGAAACGGCGCCGATCTCGAGTACGATTTCGTCGTCAAACCAGGAGCCGACCCAAAGACAATTCGGCTCGCGCTAGAAAAACAGGACCGTATGCGTGTGGATCATCAATCAGCGTCGAATCAGCCCAGCCCCAGAATGGACACTGAATTCTCGAGATAATCGAGCGCCACGAGAAACTTGTTTTAGCCGGTCCGCTCGCAAATTGGTGGACTCGTGCGCCGGAGACCTTCATGCTGACCCGCGACGATAAGGGCATTGTCGCGGATTTTACTGCGCGTTCGATCCCGGCCGGTTTTCCGCACGCTTTCATCGCGACGATCCGGTCACGCTTGCCTGGACCGAGCATCTCCACCGACAGCCGCTACCCCAGCAACGCGCTCTATTTCTCCGGCGCTGGCTGGCCGCTGAAACCGGAGAAGGTCCATCTGTCGTCCGGGCGGCCTGCTGGGTGGATCTTAAGCGCAAGTACCTGGAATTGCGTCCTCAGTTGAGGAGGGTCTACCTGACCGTTCAGGAGTTGGGGCCGTATGCCGCACTCGCGCAAAGACTCGGCTTTGACGTGCTACCAGACACAGAAGTGCACCCGGAGCTCCTGGGTTACTCCACAGCGATCTTGGACTTTGGACCGTTCTCAGTGGACGGCTGGCTCGCCCGTTTGGTGGCTGCGGAGTTGGGCGTCGCTGCTTCCGCAGGCTCCCGCGATGGCTTTATCGCAGCAGCCTCGCGTATTCCGCCTGCGCCTCTTTAAGGATCGGAACGTCTGGATCAGCGTTTTTCCAAAGTTTTAGAAAATCCTCGTAGACGGCTTTCGCCCTGGCCTTATCACCTGACCGTGTGTACGCCCTTCCAAGTTGCAGGTGTGCGAGGGCGCCGATTGGATCAGCGATCACAATACCGGGATGATCCAGAATCTTCTGAAATTCCAATTGGGCTTCACGCCAACGGCGCAACAGCAGATAAGCTTCGCCTCGCAAGTAGGCTGGGTATAGGCCACCAAAACAACCGAAGAAGGAGATACCAGACATCCCAAGTTCATAGGGCTCAGCGGCTCTCAAGGCTTCAACCGCCTTCTCGGGAGCTCCGTCATGCAATGCAAGGGCGGCACGAAGTGTCGGCACATAGGTAAACTTCACCGAGGTATCTTCGGTGAAGCGCGTATCTAATTCGTTCATCAATCCCCGTGCCTTACCAACGTCGCCAGAAAGCGCCAACGCTAAGGCAGACGCATACTCCACATCGCGGCCCATCGAGAGTTCGCGCGCAGCCAACGCCTTCCCCTTAGCGCCGGATGAATCGCCGAAGAACGCTTCCCACAGAGCGATCGCGGCTTCATAACTGGCCGCCCTCTCCCGCTGGCCGGATTGCTGAGCGACATCAATAGCCCGCCGTGCCATAGCCTTGGCCGCTTCAGTTCTGCCGGAACGAGCAAGAACCAGTGCCTGCTCGTGTGCTAACCAATCGTCGGCTCCGGGCCTTCCTTTGGCCAAGGTCGCCTCCTGCTGCATCGCCGCAGAATCACCCTGAAGGAAGGCGATGTTATAACGAAGCAACGCAATTTCAGGAAACACCTGACTACGTTCGGAAAAGCGGTTACAGATTGCTTTGGCTTGCTCGAAACGATTCAGAAAGAAGTAACTTGCTGCGAGATTGACGTAGGCGAATGTTTGATCCGGATCCAGGCGGATTGCCCTTTGGGCATGTTCGATCGACCGTTCGTAATTTCCAACGCCCTGGGAGACGAAGCCGGAGGCAATCATCGGCGCATCCGGGTCGCGAGGATAGGTCTGCTCCCACAACTCGCAGTTCTGTTGGGCTAGTTCCAGGTTGCGCGTCACCGAGCGATGGTAGTTGACAGTGATGAAAACCCTCTCCCGCTCGCTCGTGTGATCCCGCAGCGCATATGCTTTGCCCGTATACTCCGCCGAAAGCTCGGACTCTCCCAACGCGCTGTAAGTGAGGCCCAGGGTAGAGTAAGCCATTGCAAACTGAGGATCGATCTCGATCGCTCGTTTGAAAAGGGGCACCGATGCGGCAGCACCCACCGAGAAGCTCGCCTGCCGTGCTGAGCTGAACGCCTTGAGCGCTTCCAGCGAAGGGGTTGTCGCCTCCTGCAGAGGGATGTCGTGCTTTCTTACGGTCGTTAAAGCTTCACCCGCTCGGGAACGGAACTTGCGGGCGATTCTGCTCACTGCGGCAAGCACGTCCTCCCTACTGCTAGCCTGACTCTGCTGGTCGTCAATCACATCTCCGCTGCGGCAACTGTGCGCGCGCAATCCCAACACGTACTGCGTTCCCAGTCGGGAGATCGAGCCCTCCAGGACGGCAGCACTTCCGGTCCGCTCGCAGATTTCGCGCGCCACGTTGAGCGTAAGCGGCGCATCGGCAGATTTACCCATGAGCCGCAGTATTTCCTGAATGCGGCGTTCGGAAATGAGACTGAGGAAGGGCGATTGTTCAAGCTGTATCGCCAGACCCTGGCGCAATGTGCCGTCGAACGCGGGATCACCTGTTCGATTCGAGAAGTCCGCAAGGACGATCGTATCTTTGTCCGTAAGCCTTGACGTCGCACTAAAATAGAAATAGGTTAGCAATGACATCGCGATTACGGCTGCCGCGACAATCGCAGCGGTAGTCCAGCGCTTCGCAAGATTCGGTTTGGAATCCCGGTGGAGACTTAGGCGCTCGAGATCGGCGCGAATTTCGGAAGCGGTCTGGTATCGTAACTTGCGATCATTCTCGAGACACTTGGACGTGATGCGCTGTAATCCTGCCGGCAAGCCGCCCAGCGGCATGCCTGATCGAGGAAGCTTTCCCGTTGCCATCTCGTAAAGCACGAGCCCGAACGAGAACAAGTCGCTCCGTTCATCCAAGTCCTGCGCCGACGCTTGTTCCGGTGACATGTAGGCGACCGTGCCTGCCGCCACGCCTGGCCTGGTTAGGTGTTTCGCTTCCTCGCTGCCCAATGCCGTTGCTTTCGCCAGACCGAAGTCGAGGATTTTCACGACGCCTTGGCTCGTGATAAAGATATTGGCCGGCTTAATGTCGCGATGAACGATACTCTTGCAGTGAGCTGCCTCAAGTCCTTGAACGATTTGAGAGCAATAGTCCCGCACCTCGTCAATGGGCATTGGCGTCCCCGAAATGCGGTCGCGCAGTGAGCAGCCCTTCAGCAATTCCATCGCGATGAACGGCTGTCCGGCTTCTTCTCCGATCTCGTAAATGGTGCAAATGTTCGGGTGATTCAGCGTAGAGGCCGAGCGCGCTTCTTTACGAAGACGTGCTACCGCGAGCGGGTTCTGCGAGAGATGGTCCGAAAGGAATTTCAGCGCCACCTGGCGGCTTAGCTGAAGATCCTCCGCCTGATACACGACGCCCATGCCACCGGCGCCGAGGGTAGCCAGGATGCGGTAATGAGACACTGTTTCGCCCAAAAGCCGTTCTGGCTGGAGAGGCCTGGAATCGCTGCCAGAGAATGAATCGGAGGAGATGCCCTCGACAGGCACGATCAGGCGGTATCCGCGGCGCTTAACGGTCTCGACATAGCGCGGCTGATCGGCCGCGTCGCCCAGGGCGTTCCTTAGCTTCTTAATTGCGGCGTTTACTGCGTTTTCGAACTCGACGATTGTGCCGTTTGGCCACAACCGTTCGCGGATCTCTTCACGAGTGACCACCTGACCCGGAGACAAGATGAGCAGTTCGAGAATCCGAAACGATTGCTCTGGCAACGCAACCTTTTGTCCGCTTCGGTACAGTTCGCCGGATCGCAGGTTGACCTCGAAGTAGTCGAAGCGCACCGCGCTCGCCAGTTTTCCGTTTGGCATGAGATTGGCCGAAGAGGCGTTACTCATTCTAAGCGAGATTGGCCCGCTCGCAGAAAACGCGGAATCACGAGGAAATCATGTAGAAGTCACTTTCACCACATGTTCTTCTTGCGCCCTCCCGGGCAGAATCAAGGGCACGCTGCACGGAAGGTGCAACGGCACAGGAGAGAAAAAGGAATGAGAGCAACAGGTTTGAATCGAACGAGCGTAGTAGCCGTGGCTGCTTTGCTAACGCTGCCGCTTTGCCTCGCGGCCCAAGAGGACAGCGAAAGCAGGCCAACTCACGCTCGACATTACAAGATAACTGATCTTGGAGCACCCGACGGCTCGACCTTCAGCCAGGCGAGCACAATTAGCGATAGGGGGGTGATTAGCGGTTTAGCCGCCCCGACGCAGACCAATCCGCAACACGCCGTGGTGTGGGAGCCCGGCAAAATTCTCGAGTTCGGAACGCTGGGCGGGCTGAACAGCGCAGCCTTCGGAGCTGTAAAGCAAGGACGGCGCGTTGTGGCTGTTGGGCAGGCCGAGTCTGCCGATCTCGATCCGAAGGATGAGAACTTCTGCGGTTACGGTACTCACGAGAAGTGCTTGCCGGTTCTCTGGGATGGCCACGCCACGATCCCGCTCCCCACACTTGGAGGAAATAACGGCTTTGCTGGACCCATCAATGCCAGAGGCGAGGTAGCCGGTACTGTGGAGACTGATGTCCGCGATCCTGACTGCCCCGGTACGGTAGCAGTGAATGGCACAGGCCCGCAACTCCTCGACTACCAGGGTGTGGTCTGGGGACCGAAGCTCGGGCAGATGCGGAAGCTTAAGCCATTAGCGGACGACACGGTCAGTATTGCTGTATGGATCAACGACAATGGTCAGGCTGTCGGTATATCAGGTACCTGCGCGAACAGTGTGATCCCTCCGATTGCATACGGTCCGCACGCCGTCCTCTGGGATAGACACGGGAACCCTCACGATCTTGGAAATCTTGGCAGCACTGTGGCAAATGTCGGTTTGTCCATCAATAACCGCGGTGAAGTAGTAGGCGCTTCGTCCCCCACCGACCAGAGCACAAACTTGAATGGAGTTCTGGCGTTCCTCTGGAGTCAACAAAAGGGGATGCGGTCGCTTGGCACTCTTCCGGGGGACTTCGCGAGCGGCGCAACAGGAATTAACGACCGAGGAGAAGTGGTCGGTCTGTCCATAGATCCAATGGGAAATCCACGGGCGGTTGTCTGGCTCAATACTTCCATTTACAACCTGAATGATCTCGTAATTGGGGATTCGCCATTCGAGGCTTTGCTTGCTAGCTTCGGCGGCATCAATGATGCAGGCGAGATTGTCGGATTTGGCGTGACGACGGGTGGAGACGTTCATGCTTTCCTGGCGACCCCTTGCAATGAGACGGAAGTCAGCGAACGGGTTACAAGCGGCTCAAAGCATGAGCCTGTTATTCCCGAATATGTGCGCGACATGGTGCGCGCACGCTTTGGAATGCATGGGCATTAGGTGACAGGATATAGGAGCGGGTACATCCCGCTCCTAGGCGTCGCGCCTAGCAGAAAGCCACTGTTGTTTGGTTATTCACGCACATCGGCGCTAAACCTGCGATCTCGGTGAACACCAAGCGTGCTGGTTGGGCGTGTGAACCAAGTTCAGCGTGGATCTATGAGGCTGTAGTCCGCGGATGTACGTCTCACCAAGAGCTGAGTCGTACCGGTAGACGTTAGCCGAATTCCGCCATCAAAGGAACTAACGCGGATAAGAGACGAGTAAAGCTATTAAAGAAAGCTCGCGTTACACCCCGCGCAGTCCCTATTGGAGAAGCCATTCCAGGTTCTGGATCACGGCCAAGGAGGACGTTGCAGAATCCGGAACGACCGGGACCAGAAACCGGCTGCCATCCACTGCCGCCTCAAATTCGAACGCCGAAGGAAACGGCTCTGGTCGCTACTGGATTCGAAAAGCGTTACGGGCCTCCCAAATCTTTGGAGTGACTTTCAGGCCGCGGAGGAGGCTTGCTGGATCGGTGACGGCTCTAACTTAGTCGGCTGGTACGCAATATGGTAGCGGCTAAAGCGCTTCCAGAATGAGTCTACTGCCGAGCTGAAATCGGTGCATTCCAGAAGCATTTTTCATTCATTTACGTCGGCCGGATATGTGATCGATGTCCCGTCGAGCTTCGCGAACGAGGTGATTGTGTGCCGGTTCGATCGAGTCGCGCTCATGATGTGCTCCGCAGAATAGCCGCGCGCGGCAAGGGAGTCTGCGATCAGCGAGCGATGGCAGCGCCAGGGTACAGCCTCGGCGCACATAAGAACCAGACGTTCGTGAGCCGCTGTCCCAATCAGCGCATCCAGCGCAGAGGCGAACTCCTGCGTTTGCATGTAGTCCGCATAGCCACGAAATGATCCGTTGCGCCAGGCTGTGTTGGGAGAATCCTTCCGAGGACGCCGCAGACCTCCGAGAGCTTTCATGTGTTCATACCCTATCCCGGCATCCTGAAGCCGCCGCGCGAGAGCGTCATGATTGTATTGGGGGTTGTGTCGCGACTTCGGAACCGTGCGGACATCGACGAGCCGCGTTATCCGGTGTGCGTTCAAAATTGCGACGAACTCATGAATAGGTCGAGTGGAGTGCCCAATAGTGCGGATGATCGGTTTCTCCATTTCCCCATCTTGGATCATGCGACAGACATGAACGGGCTGAAGCCTGCTGAGGCGCACTTATTCTCCTTCAACTCGTCCGTCCTGAACCTCGGGTATGTTGCCCGTTCGATCATCAACCCCGCCAAGTGACAAGCGTGCTGCCGGTACTGGCTGAGACACAAGCCTAAGCGGTCGGAAGCTGATCCGAAGCTGTATTCACACCCGCTCCGCCCAACTCGGCTTGACTGTCGACAAAGCGCGGATATGGCCGAGATCGCCGCCGTGAACGCACCGATGATCCCGGCCGGCCCACCCCTACGATGATTGCGTCATACAATCGCTTTCTGCCGGACGTCGAATGCGCTCCTTTCGCTTATTAGAGTTCCGCGTTGTGAGATGAGAATGGTTGTGAAGCGCTCGCAGCGGTTTGCAGCACTTTGGCCTTCGCCTCTATCGCGGTAAGCAGCTTGCTCCAGGAATGAACGAACGCCTCGGCCCCTTGCGATTGCAAATCCGCAGCAAGCTTGTCAAGATCGACACCCGCGTTTCTGAAAACGGCAAGGACGCGTTCACAATCTCCGCCATCTCGTCGGAGGGTACCATCTAGCGTTCTATGGTCGCTGAACGCGAGCAGAGTCTTCTCCGGCATAGTGTTGATCGTATTTGGCGCAGCAAGTGCGTTGATATAAAGAACGTCCGACGGCGGAAAGAGCGCGCGATTTAGAGCCATGTGACGCCAAATGTAGGTCAGTGCCTGATGACTCGAAAAGTTAGCGATCGGGTTGATTGCGAGTTGTGACCGACGCAGTTTGAACGCCGGCTAAACGGGGGAGATCGGTCAGTGCCAGACACAGCGCATTATTTACTTCATTGTTGTGCAAGTTTAGAATGACGGAAGTCGTCTCAAGAGTGAGTCCCATCAGAATCCGTAATACGAAACACCTGAGCGCTATCCGAGGAAGCAAGAACAGCCGCTGAAGCTCGGGAGGGAAACTGAAAGGTATTGTCGGCTGGTGCGAACAATCATCAGAAGGCTGGATCGCGCACTTCGCTGTGGCGGCTAGCAGTTCATGAACTTGGCATCCTGATGTGGCGATTCCATCCATTACCGCACCTTGCGCCGCTGCGGCATCGCCCGTAAGTACCAGAGCGGCAACAAAGGCGCTGTGGACTGCGCTTTCCTCCGCGGTCATGCGACCCCTTCTGTCGATTGAACCGGTGGTGAACAGCCATTCAACTGCCGAGCCCACGCCGGTTGATCGACGTGCTTTGCAACGAGACCGAGCACCCGATCAGGGCTGCCAAGCTCCGCCCACCCCGAACCAGAATCGCGAAGCACCAAAAGCCTCGATGCCTCACGGGCCAGAATGTCGCGCGAAGAATCCACGGTCAGCAACCGAGCATAGGTTGAAGCCAGATCGTTCTCGGCCATCGCGCGCCTCATCGAAAGGACCATTTCGGGTGCTCAGAACAAAGGAGTTCGATGAAAGTAGCAGCTCTGCCAACGGTCACAAAGATATTCCAGAGGCAACCGCTTTCAAACAAAGATTGTGCGTCGTTTAAGGTTGGCTTTTCCCAGAATCGATTTACCAGACACAACGGTCTTATCTGTGTTTGCAATAGCGTTGCCCCGGGCTCAATCTACCCGTATTCGGTTTCAGCGGAGTCAGCCTCAGCTTCCACAATAATCAGTGATTGCGAGAATCGCATGTTCGCCAATGCAACCGATCCCTGGCTTGCACAGCTTCAATGGTGTCGGTGACTCCGGACGAAGCGGTCCTGAGCTTGCGCCAGGATCTGGTTGGCGAGGTCGAGATTTCTCCGAGCCACAGCCACTTGGTCGGCGGCCGACTGCATGTCAAGCAAAGCCGCCCGAACTTGGTAATCAATCTGGCCTCTAAGATCTGCCAGTTCATCCTGACGCTGGTTCAACACCGCCCTGGCTTGAACGATGTCACCGCCGATTCGGCCACCGTCGAAGATATTGACCTTTGCGAAACCTTGAAACGTGAACGTTCCGTGGGAACGGTTGAGCGTCGTCCCTATATCTCCGTAATCCCCCTCAACGCCTAAGTTCGGATAGCGCTCGGCGCGAGCAGCACTCACCGAATCGTCAGCGGCGCGGACGGAGGCTTTGGCACTTTCGAAATCCGCGCGCTCTTCGTAAGCTGTCCGGAGAGCCTCATCGACAGCCATCGCAGCCAAGGGCGAGTAGGGTTCCAGGTCCGTTATCGCAAACTGTTGACCAGAGGGTAGCCCGATCACTCGTCCCAAAGCCAGCTTGTGTTTATCGACCTGATTTGCCTGCGCGATCACCTGCTGTTGCTTCTGCTGAAGCTCGACGGCAGCGCGAAGCACATCAATCGCAGCCGTGGTCCCAGCGCGTTTCTGGTCGGCGGTGCGGTCGTAGATGGCTCGATCAGTCTCCACCTGAGCGCGCAAGGAATGCAACCGTGAAGAACCGGCAATCACCAGCAGGTAGGCGTTGGCCACGGACTGAACCACCAAATCACGAGCGTCTTTGAGCGATAGTTGAGCGGCGCGCTCGCCCTCCTGCGCTGCCTGATGGCTCTTGCGGAGGTTGTAATCAAAGACGTTGAAGGTTAGTCGAACGGACCGACAAGTGTCGGAGTAGAGAAGCCGGGGAGCTGAAACTTAATTCCCCGGGTTTTCAGGTTTATTTGTTCGACGTTCTCGCTTACTGCTCCGGTTAATCTCGGCAGAAGTGCGCTTAGAGAGCGCATTCGCTCATCGCGCGCGGTTTTCGCTCGCCTGCCTACTAAGAAGCAGGCCGAGGTTGCTTCGCAGGCCGCGGTCGATAGCATCACGAAGAGTCAATCCGATCGGGCCGGGGGAAGCCACTCGCGTCGGAATGCTGCCTTGGAACTGAGCCTGTTGCCCTTAAAGTACTGAACCGGCGAACAGGGCTAAACAGATACCGATGAGCCAGTAGGTCCACCCCCTAATGAGATGCACGCCCTCGTCCACCACGGTGATGTTCATTGGCTGACCTGACCGAGTAATTTCGCCTTCTGCTCGGCACCGGCAAGGCCTTCGCTTTGGGTCAGCGCCATGCTATGCGTGGACTCCGCTCTTATGAGGTGGACCCAAGTAAGGAAACTCAGTGAGAAGGTCATGGTGGGGTCCTACGTTATCCTGTGTCAGCCTTCCATTCGTGAGGAGGGAAACAAAGACGTCCATAACGTCATCTGAGAGTGCTCGGCCATTGTCCGGGTAGGATGCCGGCCTGCCAGGATCATAGAAAAGAATGTCCGGCAGCAAAGTTTCTGCCACTCGCTTCGCTTGCTGGGGCGAATACCCTCCCGTGTGTTCCAGTGAGTGCGCAAAGATGGCCACGAAACTAGCGTCATCTACCGGCTCCCCGGCAAGGTAGGCGCCCTTCTGCTCACCGGTTAAGAAGACAGCTTGCGAAGGGCGTGCGCCGCGGTCCGCCTGGACCCATGTCCCGCCTGTACCGTCTAGAGTGCGCTGCCACAGGCCGATGACATTGAACCCCAGAGCCGTGTTAG
>JBJMGJ010000318.1:0-12796 GCA_045807965.1 Bryobacteraceae bacterium
CGTCCGCGCCCGGCCCCCAGACCAGGCTGACCTTGACGTTCGATCCCGGAGTACCGCGAAGGTAGATGCGACCCGTGTACTTCTTTCCTTTAATGAGAGCAAGCCCTGATTGCCGGATGCCGTACGGAGTCGAGGAATCCAATTGGATCCGCGGACTCTGATCACCCACAAAGGCCCCATCGCGGCTCATTACCACCGCTTCATCAGGCCCAACGGGACGCCACTTTCGAAGCTGGGCATTGCGCGACGAGCTCCCCTGGGCGCGTGGCGCAGATGCAGGGTCTTTGGAAGAGATCGGGAAATAGAACTTCCGATCATCAAGCATTTCAGACCACAGGCTGCGGTAGATGATGGGTCCGATATGTTCAATGAACATCCCGAACTCATACTTCGAGACGGGCTCGGAAGTCTGTCGCACATCGACGTCTACTGTCAGTTGATCGGGTGGTTTTGGGTCAGATTGTTGGGCCACCAAGGCAGTGGACCCAAACCAAAGTGCGACAGGGACGAACAGTGACAATCTTCTAGTAATCGGCGTGTGGATGCTCTTCTCCTTCGCGGCGGCTGAGTTTCCGCTTTTCCTGGTAGCCGGGTCACAAACTAAGCCGCCGGTGCTAATTGTCCTTAACACCGGCGGCCACATTACATCGAGGGTGCGTTTGCGGGATCTTAGAACCGAATCTTACCTATCAGTTCCATTGCGCGTCCGCTTACGCTAGTCGTCGTAATCTTTCCGACATGGCCTGGGCCAATCAGCAGGTCAGGCTGGCCGAACGAGGGGTGATTCAGAGCATTGGTCGAGTTCGCACTGAAGTCGAACCTGACTCGCTCAGTGATCGCAAACGTTTTTTGAAGCGACATATTTACTTGCGTCAATCCGGGCCCATACAGGATGTTTCGTCCCATATTGCCGAACGTTCCGGCTGCGGGAGCAGCCAACGCGCCCACATTGAACCAGGAATTGATCGTCGGATTCTCGAAACTGGGGTTACCGGCGACGTTCGGATACCACTGATTATTGTTCGATGCCAGGCTGTAGCTGTTATTCGTAGCCATATACGGTGTGAACGGATTCCCCGTTTGGGCGACGATGGTACCCGAAAGGCGCCAGCCGCCGATCACATAATCGAGGGTTTTGTTCTGATTCGCGAATGACCGTCCGGTTCCGAAAGGCAGGTCGTAGATTACTTGACCCTTAAACAAGTGCCGAACGTCGAAGTTGGACGGACCGTAGTTCAGATCCGGATTGTACGCTCTTTGCCAAGGCGTATTGCCCTGCTTCGAACCCCAACCTGAGGAGTCCTGCGTGGACAACATCTTAGACCAGGTGTAGTTGAAGTTAAACATCAGCCCATTAGTCATCCGGCGCGTGATACCCATCTGTAGGGCGTTGTAACGCGAAAGGCTGTCCGTTGAATAACCGGTAATGCTCTGGTAAGCGGAGTAGGGACGGAAGGCTGCATCATTCGGCCCCAACAAGCGTTCGGGAACCTGGTTGAGGTCTGTCCGCCACGGGAGATGGGTTCCGTGGCTGCCTACATACCCGACATCAATGAACGTGTCAGAAGAAATCGTTCGCTGGACCGTGAGATTCCAGGATTTAAGGAGCGGAATCGGCGACGTGTACTGGGTAAAACCAACCGCCTGTCCGTTGTAGGCGTCGGGGTTTGTCGGACCTTGCCGATAGACCGAATTGATGCTGGCTCCTCTCGCTCCCTGGTAATTCGTATTACCATCCGAACCAAGGATGACAACAGGTTGAGCGTTGTTGGTGGAATCCGATAGGGAACCGCTCGCCGTGAAGGCCTGTCCTAATCCACCGGCATAAGTGTCCACATTCCACGGATAGGTGTACATGCCGAAACCGCCGCGAATGGTCGTGTTATTCCCGAGCATGTAGGCGAATCCGATCCTTGGAAGGAAATTCTTCCACTGGGCTGCCTGTAGCGAAGTTCTGCCATTGGCCCCGGTGATTGCGTACCACATCGCACCCGGCTTGTTTGTTGCTGGATTGATGATGTTCGGATCGAACGAACGCGCATTGCCGTAAATTTCGGACCATCCGGTGTTGCCCTCCCAGCGCAGGCCGAGGTTCAGGGTGAGCTTCGGGCTCAGCTTGAAGTCGTCCTGGACAAAGATCCCGGGATTCTTCAGGCGACCGCCATATTCCGGAGACACCGAGGCTGACCAGGATTTGGCATAGCCCAGTAGAAAATCGGCGTAAGGCGAACCGCTTGAAGTCGCGAGCGCTCCAACATTGCTGCCCGCTGTATAAACACCGGTGAAGCTGAGGTTCGCCGCATTGATGTTTCCCCATGCGGTGGAATCAGCCCGATTAATCAGCACCTCGCCTCCGAAGTGAAGGATATGGCGGCCTCGGACGAAAGTCACCTGATCCGATAGGTCGAACAGGTTCTCTTTATAGTTGGCGTTGACACCCGGCTGCAATTGGTCGAAGAAACTCGTGATGTTGATGGTCGGGAAAATGTCCGCCTTCGCGTACTGCATGCCGAGCTTTGCTGGCCAGCCCTGACCCAGTGTCTGGGGCGTAAGAAGATCATATTCCCCCATGAATCCGAGACGGAACTCGTTCATGGTGGTGGGGCTGATGCTCCAGTAATCAGAAATCTGATTGTTTGTGTTGAAGATGTCTCGCGCAACACAGTTCACGGGACAGATCGGGCTAAGACCTATTCCGGGACCATCATTCCACGCAGCGGAACCCGAAATACGGTTATTGGGGGTTATGTCCGCATCGAACCGGCCGAAGTATTTGCGCAGCGGCGAGGAATTGGGTAGCGCATAGTTGTAGTTATTTGTTATGCCGCCACTAGCAAGCGTTCCGACAAGATTCGACGTCGGGATAAGGTTCTGGAGTGTCCTCGCCAGCGGATCAATGAGGCGGTCAGGGATTTTGTTACCCGCAAACGGCTGCCGAGTCACGACGCCAGTCGTGGGATTTACCACCTGGGCCGTCGGATCGTAGATCGTATTTAAACCAGTGAAGTCGCCCGAGCGCATCGTATTGGTCGGCACAGTTGTGAGGTTCACGCTGGCTCCGCCGTGATTGATAACGTTCTCTATCGCGAAAAAGAAAAACGCCCGGTTCTTGATGATAGGGCCACCGATGTTGCCGCCGAAAGCGTTGTAGTGGATAGGTGCCCGCGGCGCGTTGAGACCGAACTGGAAATTCGCGGCATTGAGCGCGGTGTTCCGGAAGTAGTCATATCCCATGCCGTGAAACTGATTCGATCCGCCTTTGCTGATCTGGTTGTAAAGAATGCCGCCAGTTCCGTATTGGGCCGAGGAGAGCGAGCCGGTGATCTTCACCTCCGCAATGGAATCGAAGATCGGCGTATTGATGACATTGTTGCTCATTGGGGAGCTTGTCGAAACGCCGTCGAGCAATGCGTTCGAGAACGGCATGCTTCCGTTTACCGACACGCCGCCCATTCCAGGATTGGAGGTTTGATTGCCGTTTTGCGGCGTACCTCGCGTGCCCGGCAGCAACACAATAAACTGCTGCCAATCAGGTGTTCCAACCTGGGGGAGCGTGGTCATTGTCTCTTTTGAAATCGTTGTCGAAAGTTCAGCGGTAGCTGTCTCAAGCAGAGGCGCGGCCGATTCCTGGATCGTCACGGTTTGCGTGGACTGTCCCACGGTCAATTCCGCATTCAGACCGGTGACGCCAGTGGTCAGCGTCATAGGTCCGCGCTGCACTGACGAGAATCCTTCTTTCTTGAACGTGATCAGGTAACGGTCCGTCGGAACTAGCGGGCCGGAGTCGTAGACCCCGGAGTCGTTTGTGACAACCGTCTTGTCGATGTTTTTGTCCACATCGTGGATGGTCACGGTCACGCCGGGCACTATGGCGCCCGACGGATCAGTCACACTGCCTCTTAAATCCGCTGAATTGGTAGCTTGGCCCCAGATTAAACCAGAACCTAAGCAGAAAAGGCAGGCATACCCAGGGAGACGCGTCCCCAGAGATCGCATACGTGGCTTCATAAATCTCCTCTTAACCAAGCGGCAGCAGTTGGTCGCTATTATATATCGCCACTCACTCGGAAAATTAAAAAGATCTTTATAGCAGGAGGTTCAGTAGGTATCCCGGGCCAGGTTGTAGGCGTCCGGTACCATTCTTGTCAAGATACGAATGGTCGCAATTCGTCCATTTACCTGGAAGTTTGAAGTGCTGTAGGCCGAATACTGGCGCATGGGACGACCCCAGCACCCTCTCTAAGGCAGTAGAAGTGATCGGCTTCGAGATTGGTCAACACTTCGGTTTGCCCCGAAGGCCAAAACACTTCTACTTTGTCCGCCCGGCGCCGATCACCGAGGCCAAAGTGCAGCCGAAGATCGCTCTGGGAGAGATAGCTTCCCGCGCTCCGAACCTCATCGGTCTGTGAAAATCCGGCGGTGACCTTCACACGCGCGTTTAGCGCCTGTTTGTCTCTTTTCGTTCCAGCAAGTTCGAAAGTAATCCAGTGATTGCGCGCTCCGCGTTCGGGGCGAAGGACGACGGGCTCACCTTCCAGGTTTTCGATCACGACTTCCTGCAGACCGTCGTTAAAGAGATCCCCGATTGCCAATCCGCGGCCGGTGATAGGGACTTTGAGCGCCTCGCCGGCCTGGGTGCTGACATCGCGGAAGGTTCCGTCACGCCCGTTCAGGAAGAGCAGACTCGGTTCGCGGAAGTAAATTCCGACATTCGCCTGATCCACCTGCGGGTAGACATGCCCATTTACGGCGATCATGTCGAGCCATCCATCGTTGTCGATGTCGTAAAACGCATCTCCCCAACCGACATAGTGAGTTGTGGCGCGGGCAATCTTTGAAACGTTCGATACGTCCGTAAAGCTCAGCTCACCATCGTTGCGGAATAGCTCCATGTATTGATAACTGAAGTGAGTGATCAGGATCGAGAACCGGCCCGTGTGCAGATAATCCCCAAGAGCCACACCCATGTTCGCCAGGGCCTTGCCATTTTCATCGAGAGCCACGCCGGCCTGATACCCTACGTCCATGAAGTGGCCTGGACTGTCGCTCTGGTAGAGGTAATTCTCCGCACCATCGTTGGCGACGAAGAGCTCGAGTTTCCCATCGTTGTTCAAGTCTGACCAAACGGCAGTCAGACCGAGCAGATTCGCGGAATCGTCAACGCCCGCTTTTTTCGAAACATCGGTAAACTTGCCGTTGCCTTCGTTGTGATAAAGATTATCGGGTGAACCTTTGAGTCCGGCGGGTCCGCATTGGACTTTGATCATGTAGTACTGGCAGTTCACCATCGAGCCAAAGGCGGGCAGATTCCTCAAATCGAGGGCCGCGTAGTGAGACACGAACAAATCCTGCAATCCATCGCCGTCATAGTCTCCAAAAGCAGCGCCCATTGCCCATAGCGTGTCGCCGCCGAGCCCGGCTTGCTCCGTGACATTCGCAAAAGTTCCGTCGCCATTGTTGCGGTACAGGACCATACCCCCGAAGCAAGTTACCGCCAAATCCGGCCAGCCGTCATTGTTGTAGTCCCCGACGGCGGCTCCGTTCGCCCAGCATGGATAGGCCACGCCAGCCTTGTTCGTGACATCGGTGAACCGTCCGTTACCCTCGTTGTGAAAAAGCGCGCTCCGCGCCTTCTTGCCCGCCAACTGCATGTCCACGTCGGGCGCGTTCG
The DNA here is from genome assembly GCA_045807965.1 of Bryobacteraceae bacterium. Lineage (GTDB taxonomy): Bacteria > Acidobacteriota > Terriglobia > Bryobacterales > Bryobacteraceae > Bog-105. Next base: position 5,672 of record JBJMGJ010000318.1, read on the forward strand.
TGAAGTAGATATCCGGCCAGCCGTCGCGATCGTAATCGATCAAGGCCACTCCGCCGCTCATCGACTCGACGATGTATTTCTTATCCGGCGAAGCGAGATGCTTGAAACGGATGCCTGTGGAAGCAGTGATGTCCACTAGCTGTGGGACCGCGGACCCAGTTTGACTTGAACCGGTTGCTTCTTTCCGGCCAGCGGCGGCGTTGCCATGCTGGGCCTGAAGGCAGATTCCGAGAGTAGCCGCGGCCAGGAACACGGCTAAACCTGCCTGGATCGTCCTAGTCATCGACCCAGTTTATCCGTGACACGGGCCGGTTACCGTATGCTGACCGGCATCTCACATCGGGTTCGCCGGCCCCGCTAGGTTTTTGAACACCTTGCTCAGTTTGTCCTTTATCTCCTGGTAATGATGGAACTTGTCCATCTCACCTTTAGAATCCGCAATTCGACCGGCACGCCGGTAGAGCATGCTCAGACGGTAATGGGCCACGATGTTGGTCGGATCGTCTTGAATGGCGCTCTCCAGAAGCGAAATCGCCTCCTTCGTCTGATCCGTGGAAATCAATGCGATCGCCAACCCGGTTTTTGCTTCCGAATCCTTTGGCTGTAGAGCAAGCGCCCTCCGATAGCTGTCCGCGGCAGCTTTGAAATCGCCTTTCGCCGAGAGAATTCCGCCGAGCTGCCGCCACGACAACTCGTCGTATTGGTTCACCTGAATCGCTGCTCTATATTCAGCTTCGGCTTGCGCATTCAGCTTCGGATCCGAAGAAGTCCTGAGTTGCTCGGCCAGTTCGAAATGGGCTCCCGGAAGCAGGGGATTCAGGCGGAGGGCCTCGCGATACTGCGCGATAGCAGTCGCGTGCTCGCCCTGTCGTCCGAGTTCGCCGGCTATCATCATGTGCATCTCGGCGGAGTCGGGCGCAACCATCATCATGCTCAGCAGACTCTGGTCCATTGCCTGGTGCGAGATTTGATACGCCGCGAGCAGGATTTGTGGATTTTGCGGAGCTAACTCCTGAAGCTTGACCGCGACTGGCAGAGCCTTGTCGAGCTGCATGGAAGCCGTATAGAGCTCGACCAGCTCTAACCCGGCTTGAATCTGAATCTTGTTGTCTTCCAGGTTGTAGAATGCGCGTTCAAGATCCTTTTGAGCCTCTTTCGAATCCCCGGTCCGCTTCTCCGCGATTCCTAAGAGCGCCCCGATTCTCCATAGATCCGGCTGTATCTGCAAGGCGGCGCGCATGTATGGGATCGCATCGGCATACTTCGACTGGAAGAACAGCAGGACCCCTAGATTCCCCTGAGCGTTAACGTTCTTTGCGTCAAGCGAAAGGATTTCGCGGAGCACAGGAATGGCGAGCTGTGGTTTTTGTTCCTGAAGATACTTCTGCGCTTGCTGTTCGAGAGATGCGACCTTGTGTTGAACGTCCTGCGTTTCCTGAGCCAGGAGGCCCAGCGAGGGTACCGCGATGATCACGGCGCAACCGATCCGTAGAATAAGATTCCCCACAGGGACGACGTATACCACGATCCAGGGCTACGGCTGTTGTGCAAGTAAGGGCTTGGCTGAGGCGAAATGACAACCGGCCCAAAAGAGGGCCGGTTGTGTGATTTGCAGTCAGGCCGCCCGAGTCAAGTTTTGAGATCAGCGGTCCATACGATCGTGCCGCCACTTCCAGTACTCTCGTTTTTGGCGTGCGTTTGCGCGTTCCCAGGCGATTTCCCGTCGCCGTTGCTCTTGCCAGTACCTGCGCCAGGCTTTCGACTCGCCATCATTCCACGAGTGGTAATCCTTGTGATCCCGGTCGTAGTAACGATCGTTAGTAGTGCGATAGCTCTTATATTGCGCCTGAACCGGCAGCAACAAAATACCCGACATCAATAACCCGACTAAAAGTCTTCGCATGATCTGCCGAACCTCCGAATCCTGCTAATTGGACAGATACTCAGGTCTAATCTTTCAGCGCCTCCCGTCTTGGAGGTACCGATACGTTCGCATGTTGCGGCAGCTTCAAACCTGTTCGGCAGTGTAATCGTGCTTGGTACTAGTAAAACGGCGATACTAATGTAGGCTGTTCCTCGTCTAGCGGATGGGAGAAAAGGAATGAAAAATATCCTCTTGACTGTAATCTGCTGCGCAGTGTCGCCCATATCGGTTATGGCGCAAGCTGCTCCGGGCGGTGGGACGACGGATCAGGATTTTGTGACTCTGGCCGCCCAAACGGATATGACGGAGGCTCACCTGGGACAGCTCGCTCAGAGTCAGGGCGCCTCGCAAGCAGTGAAAGACTTAGGCCAAATGCTGGCGACAGACCATACCAGTGATTACACTCAACTCGGTACCATTGCCACCAAGGCTGGGATAACGGTTCCGAAGGGCCTCGATGCAAAGCACGACAAAATGATCGCCCCGTTCGAGAAGTTGAAAGGCGCCGCCTTTGACCGACGGTACGCGCCGACGATGGTGAAGGGCCATCAGGAAGCGATCGCCGCTTACAAGAAAGAAGCGAGCGACGGTCAAAACGCGGACATTAAGACCTACGCACAGCAGACTCTACCAACGCTCGAAAAGCATCTGCAAGCCGCGCAGGATGCTGCGAAGGCAAAACCCTCGAAGTAAGCGAACGCTTTCTCTGGCCGTTCGCACTCCGCACGCATGGTAATCCGTACCTGATTGCATCGGCAATGGGTTTTCACGATACAATCTGCATTGCGCATTGCGCTACAGGCGAGATTCAAATTCTTACCGCCGAAATGTCGCAGGCTGCACCGCAAGGAACGGATTATCATGCTTTTCGCTCGAGTTTGTCTGAAACCCGCACTCTTCGCCCTCAGTGTTTCCCTCGCCGCGCCACTGTTAGCCGTCGGCCCGACATTCCAGCCTGACGCTACCTTCAAAGGTTCCTCGTTGACCGGCTGGCATGTGCTTGGGCAAGGCGATTGGAATGCGCAAAACGGTGAGATTACCGGGAAAGCGCCCGCCGAAAAGGCTTCCTGGCTCGTGCTCGATCACTCTTATCAAGATGCCGCGTTGTTTGCTCACTTCCGGTGTGGTGAAGGGTGTAAGACAGGGGTTTTGCTGCGAGCCGAGAAGACTCCCCAAGGCACAAAGGGCATCTTCGTCTCCCTCAGCTCGAACGACGTAGCGCCCTACCGTGTGACTCTCGATACCGAAGGACATGTAATAACGCGCGAAAAGTTGAAGAAAGCCGGCGGTATGTTCAGAGTCGCGCCTCCGCCTGACACCAACGCGCCGGCTTCACCGACGCGAGCGGCCGGCCCCAGAGGCCCAGGCAGCGGGCCGGTTCTGCCCATTAAGCGGCCCTCAACAGAGTATCGGCCCAACGATTGGAACCAAGTCGAAATCCTGATAGACGAGAACATGGTCCATACGTTCCTCAATGATGGCTTCGACAATTCAGGTCTCACTGAAGACGCGGACGGCAGTTATGGGCCGCTTGCGCTTTATGTCGAAGGACCGGGCAACGTAACGTTTAAGGATGTCGCGTACAAAGATCTTGCCGTGCGCGAGACCTCGGCCGAGAAAGTCTCGCCCGACTTTCGAATGCAGCGATTGAGTCCCTTCTACTATGCCTGGGGCGCAGCCGCGGCCGACTTCAACCACGACGGTGCGGTCGACATTGTCGCGGGTCCTTACATTTATCTCGGACCGGACTACACGAAAAAGACTGAGATTTATCCCGCGGTGACGAGAAATCCCGGCAGTCAGTTTTCTACCGATTGCTGGATGACGTTTGCAGCAGACTTCACGGGCGATGGATGGCCGGACGTGATTACCGCCAGCCATGATAGCGACGGCGGGTATGGCGGCCCTCCGGGCGTGTGGCTCTACGTTAATCCAAAAGGCCAGATGCGGCGATGGGATAAACATCAAGTCGTACCAATTTTTCAAAGTGAGATTGCCGCGGTGAAGGATCTGGACGGAGATGGCAAACCGGAACTCGTGTACTCCTCACAAGGTTTTGTTCGGTACGCGAAGCCAGATCCAAACAATCCGACGGGTGCTTGGGTTATCAATACAGTCTCTGAACAAGGTTATGCAACACCGCACGGCATTGGCGTGGGAGATATCAATGGTGACGGACGCCCGGACATAGTCAATGCATACGGCTGGTGGGAGCAGCCGGCCACCCAAAACAGCCAGAAGCCCTGGACGTATCACTCGCAGGCATTTGGGCGATACATACGAAGCGGAGCCGGCGGGAGCACGATGGGTATATACGACGTGAACGGCGATGGATTAAACGATGTAGTCACCGTTCTGTCCGCACATGGGTACGGCCTGGCGTGGTATGAGCAGAAGCGCGATGCCTCCGGTGCAATTTCGTTCGTCGAACATACGATTATGGATGGGCCGCCGGCAAAGAACGTTGGCGACGTAACGTTCAGCGAGGCACATGGGGCGACGTTCGCGGACGTCGATGGCGACGGCATTCAGGACTTCATTGTCGGCAAGCGCTATTGGGCACATAAGGATTCGTATCTGGATCCCGATCCCAACGGCCCCGCGGTCCTATATGTCTATAAGACGGTCCGCAATCCTAAGGCTCCGGGAAAAGCGGAGTTTGTGCCCGAGCTGGTTCACAACTGGTCGGGTGCCGGTTCGGATATTCTCGCAGTCGATCTCAACAAAGACGGTGCAGTAGACATCGTCACGGCAACGAAGTTGGGCAGCTATATATTCTGGGGTAAACCACGCGCGACGACCCGCGGGACCCCTTCCGGGTTTTAAGAATCTGTTGAACAAGCCTGATATCGGGTAGTTTCGCCGCCAAAGGCGCGGCATTCACGAGTTCAGCTGTATCCGCGAGAAGTATCTGACCAGGCGTTCCAGCGAGCAAGGCAGTGCTGGCCGTGTGACAGACGATGCGTTAAGCAATGGTGGGGGTCACAGAACCAGTATCGAACACGGATTCAGTGGCCCCGATCGAGCTCTAGCGAATGCCGAACCTGACATGTGCCTCGAGGCCGCTACGGCCGCACTATATAGGAGGAGCGCTGAATCCCTTAAAACGGGAATCGAAGCTCGAGCATTCCGTCCCCGAAGGCTTCGACCCCGGGTTTTCGGAAAGGTTACTAAGTGGAGGTTGCTCGAAACTCACGTTCCGCGAATGCCAGGAAAGCAGGCCAGTTTGGGTTGGGCGTGTGTCCGGCCGTGTGTTGCCGGAACGCGAGGTCGCCGCTCATGATGGCGGTCTCAGGCGCGGGGTATGACGTAGTCCCGAGACCTTTCTTCCCGAGCAGCCGGTAAACGGGTCCGGCCGCCACCTCAGCCATAAACATGCCCCTTGCATCGGTCCACGCGTCAGAGTTCTGAATGTTAATAGCTGGATCAACCATATTCCCGGCCCCGATGAACACCGGGCGCGGCGCGCACAGCGCGATTAACTCGTGCGAATCAACGGGCAAATCGGTCCATTTCAGCGGTCCTGCATATTTTAAGAAGTTTCCCGCCATCCAATGGTATTCGTTCTCGGCCGCCACATTCTCCACAAGTTCGCCGAAGTTACGGCGATGCAGCTTCGCTCCTCCCTCGCCGGAGGAACTGACGAAGGCGATCGCGAATCGCGGGTCGTAGGCCATGGTAACGATAGTTGCTTTCCCATAGCGGGAATGCCCCTGAACGCCGACTCTCTTAGCGTCAACCGACTTATCCGTTTCGAAGTAGTCCATCGCTCGATCAGCGCCCCAGGCCCAGGCACGAAGAGCACCCCAATCGTCCGGCTTACGAGGCTGGCCCTTATTGACCAGGCCTATGATTCCTTTCCGAAGGCCAGCGCCGTTATCAGCCTGGATACTCGATGGATCGAGCGTGGCCGCGCCCCAACCCTTTGCCAGAACCTGAGCCTGCCAACTAGGGCCGGGCTCGGCCCCTTGTTGACCGGGGGAAGTTGCAGCCGGCGCACCCTCACCAGCGCGGCCGAAAACCATAATGACCGGCACGGAACCTTTCGCATTGGCCGGTGTGGTGAGCGACAGTCGAATGTCCACGCTAATCTCCGGGTAGGAAGAATTGTCCACGTGTCCAACGAGCGTCTTGGTGATAACCGGTACGTCCCCAACGCTCCCGCTCGCGGTATTAGTTACTTCCCATTTCACGTTCGGAACCGACTTAGGCAGGCGCCCGTAGACTTCGCGATCGAAGTCCTCGACAATCTCGGGGCGGCGTACAGTCCACCACATGTTTGCAGTGGTTACCTTTTTTCCACTTTTCGTTACGAGCACCTCGGGGAGATCGGGATAGGGATTCGCCTTGGCTTCGTCGTAATTTGCGGAACCGGGTTTACGCGCATCAACGGGCGGACGCAAAGAGGAGATATGCAACTGGTCCATCATCTGCTGCCGGTCTTCCTTCGACGCCTTCTGAATGGCGAGCTGCTCGGGAGTGGGCTGCCGGCTGCCGACTGGCGCGGGCTGGGCCGCTTGAAACAGCCAGCCTCCGAAGAGGCTCATTGCCGGCATCGCGGCAATGAGGCAAATCGCTACGAGAATCGACCGATTCTTCATTTCTTCATCTTTCCTTTCCGTCCGTTGTTATCTGCTTGATGTCCGGGGGAGCGCAGACCGCACCCCAGTTTCCATACGAGAGGCCAATCTGACTAGAACGTCAGCCGTAGTGCCAACTGAATATTCCGGGGCGTACTGCGCGAAGAAGTGACCTGACCAAAAGTCGTAAGGGAATAGTTCGTAGCCGGGGCCGCGAATACATTGTGATTAAAAGCATTGTAGGCGTCGGCACGGAAGCTGAGCTTTACGCTTTCCCAAGGCAAGGTAAAGGCCTTTGTCGCGCCCATATCTAGCTGATTAGTGGCTTGTGCACGGACGTATCCTTCATACCGCGGGGCGTTGCCGAAAGTGAATGCCGCCGGTTGAGATACAACGGCAGTATTAAACCATGCGAAGCGGCTCTGGTTGGGATTGGCTAAAGCAGGGCCATTCGCGATGTTTGGAAGCTGAGATCCACCAAATGAATTAGTGTTATTTGACGTAGTGAACGCAAGCGGCAACCCGGATGTGTAACTGTAGATACCGGCGAGAGACCATCCCCCGATAACCGCGTCCACTCCGCGCGGCAAAGAGGAGCCCAAACGCCGGCCTTTACCGAAC
>JBJMGJ010000319.1:0-2677 GCA_045807965.1 Bryobacteraceae bacterium
CGTTTCTATGAAGAACTCGCAAGTCGCACGCCTGTTGGCCTACGTTAGCGGCATGGTGAACCGCCAACTTCTGCTCCAGAATCAGTATTTGCTTGCGGAGAACAGAATCCTACGTTCGCAGTCGACTACATTTCTCGGCTATGGGGGGAATGCACAAGAGGATCAAGTCGTGCTGCCCTGAAGCGCGTACTTATCGCGAATCTCACCATAGCCGAGTTCTCGTCCAAGTGGATGTTTATCGCCGACAGGTCGAAGCGGTGCGGCGACCATCGGGCTGTCCATCCGATCTGACGGTTGCCGTACCTTGTCTGTGCAGGCAGATATTACCAAATCGACTCTTTGGCTGATTATCCAAATGGACTCGTGCCACTTAGGAGCACGCGCATATGCCTTTCCCTATTCCCGCTCGTCTTGGCGTTCCTCCTCTGTATCCATGCCGGAAATCGTTCCCGTAAATTCGCCTTTTTCGGTAAAAAAGACGGGGTTATTCGAGGCGTCCGCTAATACCGGAACCGCCGTCTCGGTAAACGTCAGCATGCCCGACGCATTCTTGAAGCGGCCGGTGCCGCCGATGATTTGGAGGCTCAGAGTGCAGTGGCCCTCGAAAGCCACGAGATCTATGCAATCGCCTCCTTGTATGAGATTGACCTTCAATAGACTTCCATCTTGGAAGCGAAATATGCCCGCGCCGGACACACTGGGAAAATAAAGCTGGCTTGGGCCCGAGCAAGTGTCAGACGTTGCCGGAGAATTTGCGATCGCTCGCATAGTACGAAAGGTGAATGAGCCCAGCGTACCTTTTCCGGCGACATTCTCTTCGGCGGTATTTGTGTTGGGCTGCTGTAGATTGACCGTGCTAAACGCAGAACTTCCCGAAAACCTCATGTTGACCGGCTTCTCGTGCGCGTAGAGGCCTGCGGCACCGAGATTGAGCAGCAGCGCCACTGTTGCTATGTGTTTCATGTGTGACTCCTATCTTTTTTGGAGGAGACCATCGTAAGGTTGTTCTGCCTCCGCCGGTACAGGCGGAAGGGGGGCGCAGAAGCGGCCATTTTTCTGGTATATTTTTTGTGCCCATTGGGAGAAAGGGTTGTCCATCGACGTACGCTCGGCAGAAATCACGACTTTGTTGCAAGCCTGGGCGGGCGGTGACAAAGCAGCTTTGGGCCACTTGGCCGAGCACGTGTATCCCGAATTCCGCCGGATGGCTCGCCGGTATATGAAGAACGAAGGCCCGGGCAACACGCTTCAGGCCACCGCACTGATCCATGAGGTCTACCTTCGCCTGGTAGAGGTAACCAATGTCGAATGGCACGCGCGCGCCCAGTTTTTTGGGATAGCGGCGCAGATGATGCGGCGCATCCTGGTGGACGCGGCTCGCGCTCGCGGTTCGCATAAGCGCGGCGGAATAGGGCCCCAAGTGAACATCGATGCAACGGCCGTCCTGTCACCGGCCACGGACCGGGCCATTCTCGCTCTCGACGAGGCGTTGATAGAGTTCTCGCAGGTGGCTCCGCGCCAAGCCCAGGTGGTCGAGTTGCGTTATTTCGGCGGATTAACCGAAGAAGAGATCGTGGCGGCTCTCGAAATCTCGCCCCGCACGGTGAGGCGCGATTGGGATCTGGCCAAGGCTTGGCTGTTGCGAGAGTTGAGCCCCAGAACAACGAGCCAGCCGGTACCGCAGCCATGACCCCAGAGCTTTTCCAGCAAATTGAAGAGCTATATCATGCGGCCCGTGAGGGGACCGCCGAAGAGCGGGCGGAACTGCTGGAGCAGACCGATCCCGAATTGCGGCGCGAAGTAGAGTTATTGCTTTCGCAACAGACCAGCGGCGAGTTTCTGGATCGGCCTGCCATCCAGAACGCCCCGGAACTGCTGACGGATTCGATCTGGACCGGATTGGATGCGGGCGCTTGGCTGGGGCCTTACCGTATCGAAAGCAAGCTAGGGGAAGGCGGAATGGGCGAAGTGTTTCGGGCGGTAGACACGCGATTGGGTCGCGCCGTCGCCGTCAAGATCACGCAACAGCAGTTTAGCGCTCGTTTCGAGCGCGAGGCGCGGGCGATCGCCTCGCTGAACCACCCTAACATCTGCACGCTGCACGACGTGGGGCCGAACTACATTGTCATGGAACTGGTGGAGGGCGAGACCATAGCGGCCCGGCTGAAAAGCGGACCTCTTCCCGTGAAAACGGCACTCCTCTATGCCTCGCAGATTTTAGCTGCCTTGAGCGAGGCGCACGCCAAAGGCATTGTTCATCGCGATCTGAAGCCGGGCAACATTATGATCGCGAAATCCGGAGTCAAGGTTCTGGATTTCGGACTGGCGAAATCCGGCACGGACGAAACGGCTACGAAGAGCCGGATGGTGATGGGCACGCCCGCCTACATCGCGCCGGAGCAAGAGCAGGGCAAGGCTGCCGATGAGCGTACCGATATTTACTCGTTCGGCTGCGTTCTTTACGAGATGTTGACCGGCGGACGGGTGGGGACTCGGCGGAAGCGCATTCCCTCGCGAAAGCTGGACAGGATTGTAAACCGGTGTCTGGAAGAGGACCCGGGACGCCGGTGGCAGTCGGCTCGCGAGTTAGAGCGGGAGCTCGCGGGTGTCATTGCCACTGGAAACCGTGGGAAGCGCATGCTTGCCGGCGTCGCTGCTCTGGCGCTGATTGCGATAG
>JBJMGJ010000320.1:0-4831 GCA_045807965.1 Bryobacteraceae bacterium
CAGACCTTCGGCTCTACAGACATGGCGGGTCGAAGCCTTTCTTCATGCGGCTGTCCCCCGCACGACTATGAGCTATACAAGAACAAATCCGAGGATTGTCTCCGAGTGTCTTTGTGCCGCAAACGGGGTAGAGTTGCGGTTTAAGACCGAAGGAACGCAATCAGCTCGCAATTGACAGTCTCCGGTCTCTCTTCATGAGGCAAGTGGCCGCACTGCGGAATGGAAACGAAACTGGGTCGAGACGCCATTTTGTGCCAGACCTCGCGAAAGTCCCACATCTTGCCGCCCAAAGCGAAGTCCTCGCCCCAGAGAACGAGCGTGGGACAGTCAATCAGCTTGGCTTCATCCTCCTTGTCCTGCGCCACATCCTCCCGTCCCGCCCGATAATCGCTGAAGGCGCCGCGTAGCGCACCGGGTTGTGAATAGGCGCGGACGTAGACCGCCAACTCCTCCGGCGTGAACAACTCCGGGTTGTAGCACCAGCTCGAGAAGATGAACCGGAGCCAGATCTCCTCTCGCCCCATGATCAGCGCTTCCGGGAGATCCGGCACATTGTTGAAGATGAAGAACCAGTGGCCTCGCGCGATCTCCGCGTTCATGCGTTCGAAAATGGCTCGGGTTGGGATATTGTCCATGACAACGAGCCGTTCGATGCTCGCGGGATAATCCTTCGCAAATCGAGTTGCGACGCGAGCACCGCGATCGTGCCCAACAATGGGCGCTTTGGAGTACCCAATCCGCTGCATCAGGAGATAAATGTCCTGAGCCATCGTCCGCTTATCGTAGCCGCCGAAAGGCTTGTCGGTGTGGCCGTATCCGCGGAGATCCGGCGCAATCACGTGATAGTGTTCGGCCAGCACAGGGATCTGGTGACGCCAGCAGTACCAGGTTTCCGGGAAGCCATGCAGAAGAAACACTGGCGGCCCGTGGCCGGCTTCAACCCAATGCATCCTGATGCCGTTGATCTCGGCCGTATGGTGTCGAATGTCCACCAACAGGAACTCTACTTTTCATCGTCCCCGGCCACGCGCAGGAATTCTTTCTCCACGGACGGTAGAGTCGGGAGCTTCAGCTTCTCCAATTCACTGTTTACCCGCTTGGCCGTAGAGGAGTGCAGGTCGCTCTTATAGTTATCGATGATCTCCTTCGTAGTGCCGTAGTGATGAAATCTGTCCTTTTCGCTTTTCGTGCGATCCTGCACGTCTTGTAGCTTCTTTTGGTCGGCGTCGCTGTACTTATCCGGATTGGCCTTCAAGATCGGATCAAACACGTGATGATCCAGGAACTTGAGTAGTTCTGTCTTATTCGCCATAACTGCCGTCCAGGTGTAGGATGTGGCTCGGCTGAGAAAACCACACTCGGGACTTTACTCGTCGAGGCCGTCGCGGGAAGTTCGGATACGCACGGGACGCCAGCGCCATCTGACATTTGTGCTTACCGAATGATCACAATCTGATCGGAGTTCCGCTCACCCGGTTTGATGGTCGCCTGAAGGTAACGGGAGCCGCTCGTTACGCTGCGGAGTACGCCGTTGCCAACCTAGCGCACGCAGTGGTCGTCCCGAGTTCGATTGTGCGAGGCCGATTTCGAGACATTTCGACCGGCAAGGCTCTGAGCTATCCAGGTGTCCTCGACGTGATCACGCACCAGAACGCTCCACGGCTGGCGTTCTTCGAATCGAATCCACAGAACAGGCCGGGGCAGACGCATCTGGTCTTGCAGGACGATGCAGTTCTATACCAGGGCAACACATTGCCGTGGTCATTGCGGAGACATTAGAGATCGCACGCTATGCTTCGACACTGCTTGAGATCACCTACTCAGAGGAAGCTTGTGTCACAGATCTGCGGAACGTTCGCGATCAGGCGTTCAAACCCGAGCGGATTACTGTCATCGATGCCCCGGCCGTCGACTCCAGCCGTGGAGAACCGGAATCTGCGTTCGAAAGCTCGCCTGTGCGACTCGACCTGGAATACACCAGCGGCGTTGAAAATCACAATGCAATGGAGCCCCACGCCACCATCGCTCAATGGGTTGGTGATTAACTTCTTCTGATCGACTCAACGCAATGGGTCGGCGGGACTCGGAATATGGTCGCTCACCACCTCGGCGTGCCTCAGGAACTTGCGCGAGTCGTTTCGTCGTTCGTCGGCGGAGGATTTGGATCGAAGGGCAATCCGTGGCCTCACCCGACATTGGCGGCCATGGCAGCCAGGAAGGTCGGCCGCCCGGTGAAGCCTGGTGCTTGGACGGCAGAAGATGTTTACACAAGTGGGACACCGGCCCGCGACGTTACAGCGCATGCGAATCGGGGCAACTTCGGACGGGAGACTTCAATCGATATTGCACGATGTCGTTTCCGGAACGTCGCGCTTTGACGACTACGTAGAATCTGCAGGTGCGACAGCACGCGTTGCGTACTCCTGTCCTAACGTCGCAACCAGCCATGGCATTGCTCGTCTCGACTTAGACACGCCATGCCCGATGCGAGCACCGGGCGAAGCACTTGGGAATTTCGTGGTCGAGTCCGCGATGGACGAAGTCGCTTGCGCCTCCGCTGTCGATCCGCTCGAGCTACGATTACGCAACTACGCAGAGTCAGACGAAGATCGGCGGAAACCTTTCTCCAGCAAGTCTCTGCGACTCGGCATCTGTGGGGCCGCAGCCGCAATCACAAATGCAACCTTCCATGCGACGGGGCGCCGGCTTCGTAATTTTCCTATCAAGGCGGAGTTTTGGGTTTAAAGCGACTTATTTCTTTTCCGTAAGACATTCCTCCAGAGGCCAGCCCAGCTGTTCCCACATGGAGAGCTTGTTCCAGTCCTTGATGAACTCCGTCAACTTGCCATCGGCAGCTTTGAAAAGTGCGCTTCCGGTCCACTCTGCCTTCCGGCCCGTTGGCGCCAGCGTACCGTGCGGCTCTCCAGCGTGGTGGCCCTGCGCGGTGTAGCGTACTGCGACGCTGTCGCCCTTCGCAAACAGCACGTCAAAGCCGATGATGTGAAGATCATTGACCTGCTTCATCAACTTGCCGTGATCCTCGGCGTACTCTTCGAGCGTATGGACGTTCGGAAATGTCGAAGGAGCTATGAAGCGATTCCCCGGAGCACATAAGTGCTTAACCGCAGCGGCGGTTGCTCGCTTCGGGTCGTATGAAATGCTGATGTATTCCTTCGCAACATCCAGGTTCCGTTGTTCTTCTGCTGTGTAGTTGTCCGGCATTCGGGCCTCATCCTCGTAGATGAAGCCGGCGGGCGCCCGCGCATCAAGGGTTTTTGCCTGCATACGCGTCTGAAACTAAGCCGAACGCCAAAAGTCTAGCAACAAGGCAGTATTCAGACGATGAGCAACGACAATGCGAAAGGCTTCGACCGCCGGAACTTCTTACAGGCAGTGGCAGCGGTCGGCGTAGGTTCCGGCGATATCCGGGGCGAATATACTGCCGACCTTGTGGGGCAACCCTCGGAGGTGCCAAGCGGGGATGACACAACAGCCGACATCCTCATAGACAATCTGATCGCTTGGGGTGTCACTCACGTTTTCGGAATGGTCGGAGACGGCATAAACCCGATCATCGACGCTTTGCGGCGGCGCAACGACCGTATTCGCTTCATCGGCGTCCGCCACGAAGAAGCAGCTGCTTTCATGGCATGCGGGTGGGCGAAACACACGGGGCGATTGGGGGTTTGTCTTGCGACCACAGGTCCCGGCGCAGTTCATCTGCTGAACGGACTGTACGATGCCGCTTTCGACGGGGCGCCTGTTTTGGCGATTACCGGCGAAACATTTCACGATCTGGCCGGACTGCGCTTTGTACAAGGTGTGGACACGAAAGCTCTCATGCAGGACGTCGCGATCTTCAACGTACGTGTATCCGGACCGGTCCACGCGAAGACCGTGGTCAACCGGGCTTGCCGTGCGGCGCTAGGCAATCGCGGCGTGGCTCACCTCACCGTCGCGAAGGACATCCAGGCTATGAAGCTAGCAAGCGATAAGCCGTCGATGGAAAATCATGGGCTGCAGACCTCCACCTCATGGCTGCCGGTCCAGGATACGCCTTCCGCTGAGCAACTTCGAACCGCGGCCGCCGTTCTAAATTCCGGAAAAAAGATCGGGATGCTTGTCGGGCAAGGCGCTCTGAATGCAAGAGAGGAGGTCACGCAAGTCGCTGATCTGCTGGCAGCACCTGTTGCTAAGGCGCTCCTCGGAAAGGCGGTGTTGCCCGACGATTCTCCACTGACAACGGGCGGAATCGGTCACCTCGGAACACAAGCCTCCGAATGGACCATGCACAACTGTGACACGGTTTTGATCGTGGGGTCCACCATGCCCTGGATCGACTCCTACCCGAAACCGGGTCAGGCCCGCGGAGTACAGATCGACCGCAACCCGGATCGCATCGGCTTGCGATACCCGGTTGAAGTCGGTCTCGTGGGCGATAGCAAGACGAGCTTAGCCGCGCTGATCCCGCTACTCAAGCGAAACGACAATCGCGCATTCCTGGAGGAAGCCCAGCGCCGCATGCACGAGTGGAACGGATTGCTTGGTCAGATTACAAGCAGTTCCCGAACACCCTTGAGGCCGCAAGTGGTCGTAAAAGCCCTAAGCGATCTGCTTGCCGACGATGCGGTCATCTCGCTCGACTGCGGTGCGAATACTCATTTCTCGGCCCGGCACCTGCACTTGCGTGCGAAGCAACAGCTGACCAGTCCCGGGATGCTCGCCACGATGGCACCCGGCCTGCCATTCGCAATTGCGGCCCAGTTTGCATTTCCCAACCGGCAGAGCGTCGCCGTCGTGGGCGACGGCGGGTTCGCAATGCTCATGGCTG
>JBJMGJ010000321.1:0-4198 GCA_045807965.1 Bryobacteraceae bacterium
ATCCGAGAAAGTTGCCATTGGTCAGATTGAAGGCGTTGATCGTCCCGTCGCCAAAGTTTCCAATCAGAATGTCATTACTAAAAGGACCGAAGCCGGCTACCGCTTGAACGATTCCCCAAGGAGCATTCAACGCTCCGTTCGAAGCAAAGCGACGGACGAAAATACCTTCCTGATCGAAAATATCCACGATCCCGTTTCCGGCGCCCACGACCGGATCATGTTTGGCTGCGTCTTGCAAAGCAAAAGTTACGAAGACCTGTTCGCCGATCTGCTGAATGTTGAATGGCGCGTATCCACGCGGCAGGTCGGGATCTGTAAACGATCCGAGTGTTGCCAGCCGGTTGAAGCTTATGTCGTAAGGAACGATGAAACCATCGTGGAAATCAGCAAGTGCCAAATATTCCCGGCAGCAGGACGGAGTTAAAATCGCCAGACCTTTGTAAACTGCACCGCCGACCGAATTATTGACGGCCAGGGTTGCCGCCTCCGGAAAAATGCTATCGACTTCAGCCCAGGTGGAAACCGTACCGTCTTCAGTGGCGAACAGAATCTCCGCGGGAGTGCCGCGAACGACGAAATCTTCTGCGATCGGATTGAATACGATGCCCGAGGGCGCGGACGGAATGTCTAATAACGGACTAGGAATTACTATTCTCGACGGTGATTGGAGCGCGCCTGTTGCGTCCAACGCTTCAGACGCACCGATTTTGTTATCCGCGATCCAAAATGTCTGGCCGGGAATGAAGGCAAGTCCCCAGGGATTAATCAGTCCGGGATCGGTGCGACTTGTGGCGCCCTTGGCGTCGGAAACCAGGTTCGTCTGGTGGTAACCAGTCGAGCCCATTTGCGTCTTAACGCTGTTGCATCCGGTAATGGCGCAAATCGCAGTCGAGATCAAGACCAACGTTTTCACAGCCTTCACAGTAGTTGCCCTCCGAAATGCGATTGAACTTCACCTTGGTCAACTCTTATCAACAGGCGTGCACGCAAAGGACACAGGTTTTGTATGACTTTGCGCACACCGCCCGAGGCTGGCGACGAGCGGTTACTCGTCCGCGTGGTAAAAAAAGTAGTCAGCTGTGTACGGCACCAGCTGAGTCTGTCCCACGGAGCATGCGGTCGTTGGAACTGATCCGCCTTTTGTATTCAGGCGTTGGACAAACGTGGTTTTTGCGAGCAGTCCGCCGCCGTTTGGTCCTTCCTGATTCCCGATTGATTGCAACTTTAGGCATTGAATCGAGCCGCTGTTGGGGCAGGCCTGCTCGGTGCCGGCATTGACATGTCCGGTCGCCACCGCCCAAACCTTGCTCGAATCGAACGAACTCTGCCATGTGGCATTGCCGCCGAGAGATACCGGCTTAACTGCAAAGTCGTTGGGATTGGTATCAACACTTGCGAAATGGGTAATGATTTGTATCTGCTTTCCGAAAAAATTGGTAAATAGCGTGGCTTCGGGCCGCGCCGTTGGATTCCAGGCGGTGCCACCCGTAGCTGCTGGCAGGCAGGTGTAGCCTTGCGAACCAAAAGCGTGACCGACAAGGAACGCCGTGTTTCCAATCGGTACAGTAATGTCGGTGGATGTGGGTGGTGGAGTAACTCTTTGCGCGGCTGCCTGGTTGACGGTAGCGAAAGCGCACCCGACCACCAGAGCAGTCATCAGAGTTTTCCGAATTCGCGTGTATTGCTGATTGAGGCAGTTCATTTTCTTTTTTTCTCCATTGGTCATTCGTGCGAGCAGTTGAGGTTGCGCCCGACAGGAACCGAAGCAACGAGCGCCCTGACGGACCATCAGCGAAGGCCTACCGTGCGTCCGGTTCCAGTTTCGGAATGCCGGCCGCGAACCACACTCCGCCTACATTGCGGATAAGCAATACTGGGCTGCCGCAAGGAGTAGGCTGCACCGTCGACGGGTAGTCGTCGATACGGAAGTCACCATTTGCATCGAGCGCGACTCCGGCGAGATTCGTGTCATGCTCAGTCACGTTTGTGCCCGAGGTGCAGAAGAGGCTGGCATGCACACTCTGGCGCGCATTGGTCCCGATGCCGTTTCCGGTGGCGAGTAGAAGCCCTCGTCCCACCACTCTGATATGACCGTCCGGGTCGATGTTGGCATTCAGGTCAGCGATGCGCCAGGGCGCGCCTGGATTGACACCTTTCACGATGTTGAGGTTGACTGTCCCGTTGGCCGCAACGCCGGTAACGGGGATGACCCCAATAGCGCCCTTAAAAGTCAGGTTTTGGTTGCCATCGAGTTGAGCGGCTGCGATACCGCAAGTGGCCAATGTCAGGGCGCCAGCCAGAAATCCGCGGAAAGCAGTTCCAGCGAATCCGCTGTGCCAAATTTTTGCAATGCAGTGGTTCATTTGACTCTCCTTAAGTTTTTGGTCCGAAGATTGCCTACGCAACTCACTCGATTTCCTTTTCCCCACTGGAATTTATGTTTTCAAGCATTCTCAGCAGGAGTTGAGGCAAGTCTTCGGTTGACTGGAAAGTTGCGGTACGGCCCGAAGCCACGTGCTCAACTCTTCCTGAAACGCTGTTTCCTTTGTTCGTATCCGTCGCCCGAAGTTGGATCACGAATGCGTTGGCGTATTGCAATTCCCTCGTCACAATCCGAGAATAGCCACTGCTTTGGTGGGTGTCGTAACGAACTGGTGATGTTGAGGTGATCTTTTGGTACTGAAGTTTCGGCTGGTGGCGTTGCCGGAGAGCGGCGCCAGATTAATTGCAGCCAAGAAGGCTTCCAGTCAATCAAAGTACAAGAAATCTTCGGCCGGACGGTTCCCCGCATGCAGGCCGTGCAAAACGTTACATTTGGACGCTTTCGACTCGATCTGACGAACGAGTGCCTGTGGCAAGGCACGCGCGCAATATCCTTGCGGCCAAAAGCATTTGCTGTTCTCAAAGTATTGGTCGAACATCCGGGACTGCTGGTGACCAAACAACAGGTCCTGGATGCAGTATGGCCGGATACGTTCGTCGGGGATGCGGTTTTAAAAGCCAGCATTCGCCAGCTGCGAGAAGCACTCGACGACGATGCTGCTGAACCGGTTTACATCGAGACCGCACATCGCCGCGGGTATCGCTTTATAGGGAACCTCTCCGAGCTGCCCGCCAAAAATTCAACCGTGTCCTCCGCCAGCCCTGTACTCGATGGTTTATCCAATCCTGCGCCTGTTCGCGACGCGCAGGAAGTCTTGGGTCGGGACGCAGAGTTGGCCAAACTGCGCACGTGGCTCGAGCGCGCGATCGCCGGCGAACGTCAAACTGTGTTCGTTACTGGAGAGCCTGGGATCGGAAAGACGACCCTGGTCCAGGCTTTTCTCCAGCAGATGTCTGATGACTCGGCAATTCTCGTCGCGCGGGGTCAATGCCTGGAGCACTATGGATCAGGTGAAGCCTATCTGCCTGTCTTGGATGGGGTCTCGCGATTGTGCCGCTCGGCTGCTGCAACACAGGTGTTGAACTGTTTGCGTCAGCACGCTCCCAGTTGGCTTGCTCAGATGCCTTCGGTTATTCAGCCTGCCGAGCGAAGCGCCTTGCAGTCGCAAGCGCAGGGCGCCACGCGTGAGCGAATGCTGCGCGAAATGGCTGAAGCAATCGAAGCGATCGCCGCGGAATCGCCGTTATTACTTGTATTAGAGGATTTGCATTGGAGCGACTATTCCACGCTTGATCTCATCTCGTATTTGGCACGCCGGCAGGGCCGGGCACGCTTGATGGTTGTTGGTACTTATCGTCCGGTGGATGTAATTGTCGGGGACCATCCTTTGAAAGGTGTGAAGCGAGAGTTGCAGGCGCATAACCTCTGCCGCGAACTGCCGCTGGAGTACCTCGCTGAAGAGGTAGTCGCGGAATACTTGAACACGAGATTCCCAGACCATCAGCTTCCTGCCCGTTTACGACGGACGATTTATCAGCGGACCGAAGGCAATCCACTCTTCATGGTCAACCTCGTAGAGTATTTGATCGATCAAAAAATGATTGTCGAGGAAAAAGGCGGCTGGAAATTGCGCGTCGAGCTATCGGAAATCGAAAAGGAGGTCCCAGCAAATCTTCGACAGTTGATTGAAAAACAGATTGAACGCCTTGATCCTGATCAGCGAATCGTGCTGGAGGCCGCAAGCGTGGCAGGAATGGAATGTTCGACGGTTGCGATTGCCGCCGGACTTGAGAACACCGTCGAATGGGTCGAGGA
>JBJMGJ010000322.1:0-7830 GCA_045807965.1 Bryobacteraceae bacterium
AAAAATCCGCCTGAAGTAGCATTGGCTGCGTTTCCGTATGCGACATAGAGAACCCAAGTTGCCCGTTCGAAAATTGCCTTGTACATCCGAAAATGTTGTCCCAGAACCGTAGTCGATAAAGCCATCCGAGCCGTCGTCTACTCCCTGTTTCTTCGGATCACGCGAGACCAGAGCGTAGCCGAAGACCTCGTTCAGGAACTATTCATTCGCGTTTGGAACGACATCCATAGCTTCGATCCCTCAAAAGGCGCTCTCGGTGTGTGGATTCTCTCTGTCGGCCGTAACATGGCAATCGATTACGTTCGCTCTGTCCATGCGCGCTTCTCGGCTCGTCTCGAGTCTATGGAGCACGCCGACAGAGCAGATCGGGGGCACCACAACGAACCTGAAATCATCATTGACCAGGCAAGAACCGTCGCGGCCGCGTTCGAGAGCCTTAATCTGAAGCAGCGGCACGTGCGCTGAACGGCCTTCGTGCAACGGTCAGCGGAGGTAATGCGAAATGACGCATTCCGAGATGGATGAACTGTACGAATTGTTCATTCTGCGAACGCTTGAGGAGGAGCAGGCTTCGGAGATCGACCGGCATGTTCGGGGTGGCTGTGCGCATTGCAAATCCAAAGTGATCGAAGCTGAGAAGCTGATGGCTGCTCTCGGCGCCAACGTCGGGATCACTGAACCACCTGCGGATCTCAAGCGGCGGGTGCTCGCTTCAATTCGTCCCATGCGCGGCGTCGCGAACGCGCCCGTTGCAAAATGAGCGAGCCTGATGCCGACGCTCTATGCGCTTGCTGGACTCTGTGCAGCACTGATTGCCGTGTGCATCTGGTTACGGCTGGTACCGCCAGCGGGACGCAGATGGCTCTTCAGTGACCGTGTCAAACGTCTCTGTTGACCCGGCGACGACGAAAGCAGTCGCGTCAGTGTGGAACCGGCGGCCGGCTCGAGCGCGCCCAGAACTACTCCAATTGTCGTTGCGGGACTCGAATAACAGGCTAGGCGAGAATCTCTGGCGAGATCTCCCCATTGCCCCACACGGTGTGCCGCCCCACTCCGGTGAACGCTGCCGCTTTCAGCAGTGGCACGAATGGAGACAGACACCCTGAATACTCGGCTGATCCTATAACGCCGCCGAGCGGATGAATCCGCCCGGACCGGCTGCCCCGCCGCGAGACTTTAACGGATGCAAGGTTGGCGGCTTGTATCTGGACCGATTCCGCTCGCTCGCGCAACAGCTTGCCGTTAACAGCCAAAGCCCCCTCTCCATAGAGCGTGCTGAGACGATTCAGACGCCAATGGATCTGGGCGAGAAGAATGGCAAATTGGCTCGGGTCAATCACCTCGCCGCCGTGTTTAAGCTCGGTGGGAGTGTTGAAGTGAATGCGGAGCGCACAGGTTGGGTTAACGGGACAGTCTAGGGGCAATGCATGTCGTACGTGTTCCGGTGGGCCTGAAACCGACGCGCGGCTACGATTCGGGCCAAATCCCTTTTCACCCATAGCGACAACCGCCGCCGTGATCGCATGGTGCAAATCGAGATTTGTTAAGAACAAATTTATATCAAACGAGAACGTCTCACCGGCAGCGAAATCTTTCCCGTCCAGATTCCTACAGCGGAGTACGAACGGACGAGGAACTTGACTCGCGGTCGATCGTTGGCCGAACAAGATTTCGTAGGCGTTTGGGTTGGCAGATTGGAGAAAGCTGCCGAGTGCTCCGCGCAAGACGTTCCCCGTCAGGAAAGCAGGGAACGAGAAAGGATCGTTAGCGCGCAGTTGAAAGACGAGGGAGTGAACGTCGAAGGAGCGGACGATTCCAGGCAATTACAGCTTGGGTTCCGCAGCCGCCGGAGCAGGATTGTGCTGACTGGGCGGAGCGCCGCCTTCGGGAAGCTTCACCAGCATCTGCTCTTTGCGATAGATCAATGTAGACGTGTTGTAGCTAGCCAGTTCGAAGCCATGGCCATGCGTGATGGCGTCCGTGGGGCAGGCTTCCACGCAGTACCCGCAGAAGATGCAGCGGTTATAGTCGATGTTGTAAACAGCCGCATAGCGTTCCCCGCCGCTGAAGCGCTTCTGATCCGTATTTTCGGCGGCTTCGATATAGATGCAATCCGCAGGGCAGGCGGCCGCACATAGGAAACAGGCGACGCACTTCTCCAGACCGTTTTCGTCGCGTTGTAGCACGTGAGCGCCGCGGTACCGTTCCTCGAGCCGAGCTGGCCCGTCCGGGTACTCTTCCGTGATCGCCGGTTGCAGCATCTCTTTGAAGGTGATGCCCATGCCTTTGGCGATCGCCGCCGCCGAGCTAAACACCTCGCCAATATTCGCCATTTCTCTTCCAGGTTAGCGCAGCGGCATCCGCCGCCCGGTATGCCTCTTACTTACTCCTAAACACTGGCAGAGAATAGTAGTGTTGTGCGACGAACTCTGTTCCTCACCCTGGTTTTTGCGCTAATCGCGTTTGGCGACACCTTCAAGCTGTTCCTGAAGGACGGAAATTTCCATGCCGTCCGTGAGTACCAGATTCAGGGCGACCGGGTGCGCTATTACAGCACGGAACGTGGCGATTGGGAGGAGATCCCGAAGGATCTGGTCGATCTGGCGAAGACGGAAGCTCAACGTAAACAGAAGCAGGAAGCGATCACCAAAGAAACCCGTGCTCAGGACGAGGAAGAGCAGGCGGAGCGTGCTCAAAGGCGGGAGATCGAGTCAATCCCGGTCGATAGCGGCGCCTATATCCGCGAGAACGACCGGATCAGGGCTCTCAGCGCAGCCGACTACCAAATCCTGACAGACAAAAAGCGCAAGGCGCTTCAGGTCCTGTCCCCCATTCCGCTGGTTCCCGGCAAGGCCACCGTTGTGATCAAGGGTGAACGCTCCAGCTTCGGGATTAAAGAGACTCGGCCCGAATTTTACCTTCGGCTGGCGAAAGAAGAAAAGTTTGGCATTATCAGGCTTACTCCCAATGCCAAGAAGAATTTCCGGATCGTCGAGAACGTGTCTATCGTGCCAGTTTCGCGAGAAAGCTTGGAGATCCGCAAACAGATCGAAACCTTCGAGATGCAAATGAAGGGGAATCTTTACAAGGTCTGGCCGGAGAAGCCGCTGGAACCAGGCGAGTATGCCCTGATGGAGTTCTCGGACGACGAAAATGCCGCGAAGGACGAGATCGCGCTCCTCATCTGGGACTTCGCGATCGAGTAGCCCATGTACCTGCGACCCTCACTACTCGTAGCGCAATGCTTCCGCGGGAGCAATTCTAGCAGCGTTTCGGGACGGCTGCAGTGTGGCGATCAGGCTGGTACCGATTGACAGAGCGGAGACCCAAAGTCCGTCCGTCCAGTGGCTTTGGAATGGCACGTAGCTCAGCGCGTAGATCTGCTCGTCGAGCCGCAGCCAGCGGTAATGGTTGAATAAGGCCGTCGTGACAAAACCGAGCGCAAGCCCGACGGCGCAGCCCACGCCGCCGATGACGAGCCCCTGGAGCACGAAGATGCGTTGAATCTGTTTCCGATTAGCGCCCATCGACATCAGAATCGCGATATCGCGATGCTTTTCCATGACCAACATCACGAGCACAACCAGAATGTTGAGCGCCGCGATCAGCTCGATCAGACTGACGGTGATCACACTGACGATCTTTTCCAGCCGCAGAGCATTCAACAGAGAACGATTCTGATCCATCCAGGTGGTGGCGATGAGCGTTGGCCCGGCGATCCGCTCAGCCTGTTTTGCGACGTCGGGCGCGAGGAATATGTCGTCAAGATGCAGTTCGATGGTATTGACGACGTCATTCAAGTCGAGCACCCGCTGCGCGTCACGGAGCGAGGTGAAGGCCCAATTAGAATCGAGCTCGTATAAACCGGTTTCAAAGATGCCGCCCACCTGGAATCGGAACAGAGACGGGATCATCCCCATAGGCGTGAGTTCGCCTTGGAAACTCAGAATCGTCACCGGGCTGTGCAGGCGTAGCCCGAGTTGTTCAGCGAGGCGGGACCCAAGGATGATCTCAGATCTAGCGAGTCCTTCCGACCCGTTCAGGGACCCGGCCTTTAAGTGACGCAACAACTCCGGAACTTTCCCCTTGTTGTCGAGCAATAAGCCCTTCATCACTCCGCCTGTGCCGACGAGGGGCCCTTTGAAGGCCACTTGTCCGTACAGACCCGGCGTTGCGCTTCTCACATGCGGGATATTCAGGAGCTTGGGAACCAGCTGTTCCCAATGCTCAATGCCGTAGGCGGGATTTCGTTCCAGGATGTTGACGTGAGCCGTCGCGCTGAGCAGGCTCGTTTGTAAGGTGGTCTGAAAGCCGTTATTGATCGCCAGCGCAATGATCAGGGCCGCCACTCCTGCAGCCACACCGAGGATGGAGATAACCGTAATCACCGAGATGACGGTTTGTTTCCGCCGCGCTCGCAAATAGCGGATCGCGACGGTCCACTCGAACCGCATCAGGCAGGCCGCGGGTCGCCTTCGCCTTCCAGATTCCTAAGGCGCTCGACCAATCCGATCTCACCTTCCGGGCGGAGTAGGGGAAACAGGATGACGTCGCGGATGGACTTCGAATCCGTCATCAACATGGTCAGCCGGTCGATTCCGATGCCTTCACCTCCTGTTGGAGGCATGCCATACGACAGAGCGCGAATGTAATCTTCGTCCATCATGTGCGCCTCTTCGTCCCCGGCGGCTTTACGCGAAAGCTGCGCCTCGAACCGGCGTCGCTGTTCCTGGGGATCGTTCAGCTCGGTAAACGCGTTGGCGATTTCCATACCGCCGGCATAGATCTCGAAACGCTCGACGAAATCGGGCTCGTCAGGCTTATTCTTCGAAAGGGGTGAAACCTCGAGGGGGAAATCGTAGATGATGGTTGGTTCGAAGAGGTGTTCTTCGGCGTTGTTTTCGAAAAGTTCCATCAGCGCATTTCCGGGCGTTACCTGGTGAGAATGCGCCGTTAGCCAATCCGGGTCATTCAGATTGTCGAAAGACGGCTTGGCGCCCAGCCTTTCCGGCCAGTACTCGAGGACGGCCTCCCGCATGGAGAGCGTGCGAATGTTGCCGAAGTCAATTGGCCGTCCCTGGTAGGTGATCTGCTCCGACCCGGTAGCATCGACCGCGACTTGAGCCAGTAGCCGCCTTGAAAGCTCCATCATGCCCCGGAAATCGGTATAGGCCTGATAGAACTCAAGCATCGTGAATTCGGGGTTGTGACGGGTGGAGATACCCTCGTTACGAAAATTCCGATTCAGTTCGTAGACCCGCTCGATACCGCCGACCACCAGTCTCTTCAGATAAAGTTCGGGCGCAATCCGAAGGTACAGGTCCAGGTCGAGGGTGTTGTGGTGGGTAACGAACGGCCGGGCGGCCGCCCCGCCATACAGCGGCTGCATGATCGGCGTCTCCACCTCAAGGAAGCCTCGCTCGTCCAGTTGCCGCCTTAGCGAACGTATAATCTTCGCTCTGGTCACGAAAGCATCGCGCACCTCGGGATTCGCGATCAGATCGACGTAGCGTTGGCGGTATCGTGTTTCTACATCCTCCAGTCCATGCCACTTTTCGGGAAGCGGCAGCATGATCTTCGAAAGGAAGAGAAGATCTTCGACATGCACGGAAAGCTCGCCAGTTCTTGTGCGGAACAGGTAACCCGTGACACCGATGATGTCGCCGATATCCAGAATTTCGTACAGCTTGTAAGCTTTCTCGGGAACCGCGTCTTTCTTGATATAGATCTGGACTGTCCGGCCGTTCTGCTGCAGGTGAATAAAGCCGGCCTTGCCCATACGGCGGCATGTCTTTACCCGGCCGGCTATGCGAACGCGCAAGGACGAGGGTAAATCTTCGGCCTTCGTTTCGCTGAACCTGGAAAGGATCTCCGGAATGGTATCGGTGAAATCAAAAGCCTGCCCATACGGTTCAAACCCAAGCTCTCGAATTTGCTTAATGCGCTCTTGTCGTTGGCGCAACAGATCGTCTTCTAATGACAGAAAGAACCCCTCGAACCTCAATTGTAGAGGCTGCGCCCTACAGTACTGGGCTGAGCGGCTAGCGACGGACGATCAGTTCGCGCAGATGATCCCGAGTGAGGAAGAATTTCATCGACGATGCGCGCTCGAAGAGTTTTTCGAGGCGCCGGTTGTTGAAATATTGGCTCTTCTGGTCGGTGGTTCCGGCGCGAGGCATCTGCAAAAGCGTTTTCCGGTCCTGGATACGGTAGTTATAGACCGGAATGCTTGTCGCCTTCTCGTTGGCACTGAAGAATAGCAGCAGATGCGCTCCCGGTCTCAGAATCCGGAACAGCTGAGTGATCGCCTGCTCGATAACTGGGGATGCCAGGAACTGAAAAGCGTCCCAGACGAGGACACCGTCAAAGGACGCTTCGGGGAAGGTGAAGCTCTTGTCCAGAAAGCGTTGCGCGTTGCTTGCCGCCTGCTGGTTACCCAGGAAATCCTTGCCGAAGCACTCAACCATGGTCCCGACAATGTCGTCTGAAGAGATGCGATGGCCAAGACCCGTTATGAAGCTGATGTTCGCCTGGCTCGCGCCGGACATATCGAGGACTGAGAGATTCTCATAGCTTTGCAGGATCGAACAGAACTGTTCGAATCCGCTGCTTTTTCTGCTGATGGTGGGACGCGTATCTTTATCGCCCAAATGCGGAAAGATACCCTTACCTGCACCGAATTTCATGAATAGTTAGAAACCAGGGGCTTTGAAGGAAGAAGAATCTCAGACAAAACAATCAAGTTATATGAGAGGAGCTTCGCGAAAGCTCCCCCCAGGGGTCACTTTGAGGCGTTTGCAACTGCGCTAGCCGTATTTGCAATCGGTACGCCTTGGGGAGCCGGGGCGCCCTGTGATGAAGCCTTTGCTCCAGCTTTGGAGATATCGATGCTTCCCTTGAAGTAAGCGCCGTCTTCGATGACGATCCGGCTCGTTTTGATGTCACCCACAAGCTTCGCTTCTTTTTTGATGTCGATCTTGTCGGTGGCGTCAACATTGCCTTGAATGGAGCCGTGGATGACGATCTCTCGCGCCTTCAGTCCGGCCTGTACTCGGGCATTCGGCCCGATGGTTAGGCGATGTTCCTGGCACTCAACGGTGCCCTCGACTTCGCCGTCGATCATCAGATCTTCACGTGCGAAAATTTGCCCTTTGATTGTCACGTTTTTGCCGAGAGCGGCAGTGCCGGCGCCTCGCGGGGAAACTGGATCGGGATCGAAAGATCTTGGTTGCGATGACATGGTGGTTTCTTTCCTCGGTGATTCCGTAGCGGGTGCATTTGAACCAGGGGCCACACCTGACCGCGCCGGCTGTTCGTCTGTTTTCGGTTTAGTCCACATTGCGGAAGGCTTCTCCTCAATTTGCTCCACTCAATCGTACTACCGCGGCGCAGAGACGTGGTGGGCCTAGAAGTACGCAGGGTTGAGCTCTTCGAGGTACTCCCAAAGGTTACTACATTTTGCAAATGTGCTTCCCCCTTCGATCCTGCTTTGGCATAATAGCCTCGGTGTCCAGGACACGCGATCTCGAAGCTCGACTTGAGCGCGCCGAACAGCAGCTGAGACTGTTTCAGAGAGTCAGCAGGCTAATGGTTCGGGAATTGATGCAAGAAGACGCCCTGAACGAAATCGTTCTTCTCGTGAAGGATTTCCTCGAGTGCGACTCATGTCTTATTTACCTGGTTGAAAACGATCAGCTGGTGCTTCACGCCTCAAGCGATTCCAACCGGCGAAGTATTGGTACCGTGAAACTTCGCATGAGCGAGGGTTTGACAGGGTGGGTCGCTCGAGAACGCCGGCTTCTGTCCATCTCTCGGGAAGCGTATAACGAT
>JBJMGJ010000323.1:0-10904 GCA_045807965.1 Bryobacteraceae bacterium
AGGAACGTCCTCAATGCTGAGCCCGATCCAGAGTGGGCCGAATACAGACGGAGAGTAACTGCCGGGCTCCTCGCCTGCGATGCGATTGTTGCTCCCAGCGAGTTTATGGCGAGGGAGATTGAACGAGAGTACGGCGTGGGCGGTGAAAAGATTCGGATCATTCACAATTTCAGTGCGCGGCAACCTGTCTCACGCCGAGACAAGGAGCCGTTCCTGCTGGCGGCCGGACGCGTGTGGGATGCGGCCAAAAACTTCGCCCTTCTGGAAAAGATTGCGCCCTCGTTGGAATGGCCGGTGAAACTGGCTGGTAAGAATAAGGGCGAGTCACGGTCAGCCGACCCGCTGCAAAGATTGGGTCACGTCACGACCGCTGAGCTGCTGGACCTGATGGCCAGAGCGAGTGTTTTTGTTCACCCGGCGTTCTATGAGCCGTTCGGGCTATCGGTGTTGGATGCGGCGCGTTCCGGGTGTTGTCTTGTGCTTGCCGATACGTCGAGCCTGCGGGAGTTGTGGGGCGACGCGGCAGTCTTTCTCGATCCACGCCATCCCGTTGCCTGGGTTCGGGAGCTGAATTCGCTGTCGCGTGATCCCGAGCGTTGTCAGGAACTGGGCCAACGAGCGTACGCACACGCCGAACGGTACTCGGCCAACACCACAGCGCAGGCGTATACGAGCTTATACGGGAACCTGATCAATCGAGCTGGCAAAGGAGCAGAGGAAGCAGCGTGAAACCGAGAGTCGCTCTCTTCTACCATTCGCTCGTCTCCGATTGGAACCACGGCAACGCGCATTTCCTGCGGGGCATCGCCTCCGAGTTGATCGCGCGCGGTTACTCGCTACGCATCTTTGAGCCTGAAAATGGCTGGAGTCGTGAAAACCTGGTCCGTCATTACGGGCAGGATGCGCTTGACCGCTTTTACCGCGCCTTTCCTCAACTGCGAAGCGAAACGTATTCGGCCGACACCATGGATCTGGATGAGGCCCTCGATCGCTCCGACCTGATTCTGGTTCATGAATGGAACGAGCCCGGATTGATTGCCCGGATCGGAGAATATCGGAGGCGCAACCCCAACGTTCGAGTTCTCTTCCACGACACTCATCACCGCGCCATTACTGCTCCCGCAGAGTTGGCCGCGTTCGATCTATCGAACTACGACGGAGTTCTTGCCTACGGGGCGTCATTGGCCGAAGCCTATCGGCAGCGTGGCTGGGGCCGTCAAGTTCACGTCTGGCATGAAGCGGCCGATACGCGCGTCTTCTTCCCGCGGCCGAGTTCGACGGAGGAAGGCGACCTCGTCTGGATCGGGAATTGGGGCGATGAGGAGCGTACGGAAGAACTGAGAGAGTTTCTCTTGCGACCGGTAAAGGCCCTGAATCTCAGGGCAAAGGTTCACGGCGTCCGCTATCCCGACTATGCCCTGTCTGAGCTCAACGAGTCTGGCGTTACGTACGGCGGGTGGATCGCAAATTTTGATGTTCCCGATCTGTTCGGCCGCTATCGTGTGACGGTGCATGTACCGCGCCGCCCTTACGTAGAACAGTTGGGAGGTATCCCGACGATTCGGCCGTTTGAGGCGCTTGCCTGCGGTATCCCGCTCGTCTCCTCTTACTGGAACGACAGCGAGGGCCTCTTTCGTGCTGGGCAAGATTTTCTGGTGGCACGAAGCGGCGTGGAAATGCGGACGTACATTTCGGATGTTTTGAATGACAACAGGCTCGCGGCTAGCTTGATTCAAAACGGCTTGGAGACTATTCAAGCGCGCCACACGTGCCGCCATCGAGTGGATGAACTGGAAACGATTTATCGCAGCATGCAACCTGTGAACGGACCCGTCTCTCAAGTCTTGGATGAGGTGCGGGCATGAAGATCGCTTTCTGGGGCTCGAGCCTTGTTTCAGCCTATTGGAACGGCGCCGCCACATATTATCGCGGAATCCTGCGAGCGCTTGCTCGTCGCGGCCATACGATCACGTTCTTTGAACCGGATGCTTATGATCGGCAGAAGCATCGTGATATTCCGGACCCGGAATGGGCTCGGATCGTGGTCTACGATGCCGGCAATCGCGAGGAAGTGAATCGCCATCTCCGCTGGTCTGAAAGCTGCGATGTGGTTGTGAAGGCGAGTGGAGTCGGCGTACTGGATGAAGAGCTCGAAGCCCGCGTATCCGGATTGCCCGCCTCCCTTTGCAAAGTCTTCTGGGACGTAGATGCGCCCAGTACGCTTGAGCGTATTAGCAACAACCCTGCTGATCCGTTTTATCGAACATTGAAGCACTTCGATGTTGTTCTGACTTATGGCGGCGGAACGCGCGTGACTGACGAGTATGTGAGCAGGGGGGCTAAGGAGTGCCATGCGATCTACAACGCGCTCGATCCCGACGTCCATCATCCCGTCGAACCGGAGGCGCGCTTCAGAGGAGATCTGGCGTTCCTAGGGAATCGGTTGCCGGATCGCGAAGCCAGAGTTGATGAGTTCTTTTTCCGCGCGGCTCGAGAAACTCCGGAGAAGCGCTTTCTGCTGGGCGGCAATGGATGGGCGGACAAGCCCATGACGAGCAACGTTACCTATCTGGGCCATGTCTACACCAAGGATCACAATGCGCTGAACTGTTCTGCTCTCGCAGTGTTGAACATCAGCCGCGACAGCATGGCACGATACGGTTTCTCTCCGGCAACCAGAGTGTTCGAAGCCGCCGGGGCGGCCGCCTGCCTGATCACCGATGAGTGGGAAGGAATCGAACACTTCTTTTCGCCCGGAACCGAAGTTCTGGTCGCGAAAAGCGGCGCCGAGGTGGCGGGAATCATTAAACAGTTGGATCATGAGCGCGCGCGGGCTATTGGTGAAGCCGCCCGCAAACGCGTTCTTGCGGACCATACCTACGAAGGACGCGGAGGACTCGTCCAAGCTGTGTTGACGGAACAGCTGTCGCGTCTCCGGCAAGGCACGATCCGGCAACCCAAGGAGTTGACCATTTGAGCGAAGCTAAGCTCGACCTTGTTTTCATTGGACTCACAATTACCTCGACTTGGGGGAACGGGCACGCCACGACCTATCGCGCGCTCTTGAAAGAGCTACGAAAGCGCGGACACCGCATCACTTTTCTGGAACGCGATGTTCCCTGGTACAGCGAGAATCGTGAATTTACGGAGCTTCCTTACTGTGAGATCGGTCTTTACAGCAGCCTGGAGGAGTTGCGGGAACGCTACGCGGATCGCGTACGGCGCGCGGATTTCGTCATCGTTGGGTCGTATGTTCCCGATGGTATAGCCGTGGGCGAGTGGGTCGCGGCGACCGCCCGAAATGGGAAGGCGTTCTATGATATCGATACGCCGGTTACCTTGGCTGCCCTGCTAAGCGACCGCTGTGAGTACCTTTCGCGCGCGCTCTGCCATCGATATGATCTGTATCTCTCGTTTACCGGAGGGCCGACGCTCCAGTACATCGAGGATCAACTTGGGTCGCCCTCGGCACGCCCCCTCTATTGCTCGGTAGATCCGAGCTTGTACTACCCCGAGGAGCGCCCGCAACGCTGGGATCTCGCCTACCTCGGGACCTATGCCGCGGACCGGCAGCCCGCTCTCAACGAACTGCTTACGTGCGTCGCCGCGCGGCATCCGGAGAAACGATTCGCAGTCGCGGGCCCTCAATACCCGAACGATATTAGGTGGCCTGAAAACGTGTTGCGCATCGAGCATTTGCCCGCGACCGAGCATCGCGAGTTTTACAATTCGCAGGCCTTCACCTTAAACCTTACGCGGGCAGATATGAGGAAGGCCGGCTATTCACCGAGCGTCCGCCTCTTTGAAGCGGCTGCGTGCGGCGTCGCAATTATGTCAGACGATTGGCCCGGCTTGCCTGAAATCTTTACTCCTGGCACAGAAATACTCCTGGTACGAAACTCCGCCGACGTTACGTCTAACATGCAGATGGATCGGGAAACACGTTTCCGGCTGGCTGAGAGAGCCAGGCAGCGGACCTTACGCTTCCACACCGCTGGAGTTCGTGCTCTCGAGTTAGAAAACTATCTCGTAGCCGCACTTTCCTCCCTTCGTGGTGCTAAACGAAAGCGTACAGGTTCTCGTCAGCCTTCCGAAGCAGCCGCAGTGATATAAGACCCGCTCCACACAACCCTATGAGAGCTCTAACCTGTGTTGTCGGGGCGAGTATCGCCTTCCTTGCGTTTCGAGCGGAAGTATCTGCGTTGCAAGATAATGGAGCGCCCGGTGTACCCGTCAGTGTGACCATCACGGCGGAACCAGGGCGGGGAAAAGCCATACCGACCCTTACGAAGAATGATGTCGCGGTTTTCCAAAACAAGAACAAACGTCCGGTCCTTGAGTTGACACCACTCGGGCAATCGAACCAGAGTACGCAGTTGCTGCTGCTGATCAGCGACTCTGCCCGAGGCAGTTTCGATACGGAAATCAATACACTGAAGCAGTTCATCAACTCGCTGCCGGCTTCCACGGAAATCGGCGTCGGCTACATGCGAAACGGAACGAACCAGATGGTGGCCAACTTCACTCGCGACCACGCATCGGCTGCGAATAGCATTCGTCTGGTCAGCGGCGTGGGCGGAGCGGATGTGAGCCCTTACGATTCACTTTCCGAAGCGATCAAGAAGTGGCCGAACACCGCCGCTGAACGTCGCGAGATCATTATGATCAGCAG
This sequence comes from Bryobacteraceae bacterium, assembly GCA_045807965.1. Lineage (GTDB taxonomy): Bacteria > Acidobacteriota > Terriglobia > Bryobacterales > Bryobacteraceae > Bog-105. Next base: position 4,673 of record JBJMGJ010000323.1, read on the forward strand.
CGGTATCGAAGGCCTCGGTGGGGGCTTCACTTCCCAGAACCCGTACGTCGACCGAGCTATTTCTGACGCGCAGAAGGCCGGCGTGGTCGTGTTCACGATTTACACCCCCGGGGTCGGTCATTACGGGCATGCCTTCTGGCGCTCGACTTGGGGACAGAACTTCCTGTCTCAACTGGCCGACGAAACGGGCGGCGACTCCTACATGATCGGATTTGGATCACCCGTATCGTTCCAGCCGTTCCTGCAGTCCATTACGGAAAACCTGAAGCATCAGTATCGGTTGACGTTTGCCGCAAACCCGGAGAAAAAGGCGGGTCTGCAACCGATTCGGGTTGAATCCGTCGAGAAGAATGCGACGATTGCCGCTCCCGACCGGGTCTACGTCAAAGCGGGCATGTAGTTCGTCCGGAGTTGTTGCGCTACCCTGATCCTGGTGCCGGCGACGGCAACCTTCTTTGGCGATAGCAATGGACGGATTCGCGCAGAAGATTACTCCTTTCCTGTGGTTCGACACCCAAGCGGAAGAAGCGGCGAATTATTACATTTCCGTTTTCGATGAATCGAGGGTGGAGACGGTCAGACGTTATGGCAAAGCTGGTCCTGGACCGGAAGGCTCCGTCATGACGATCAGCTTTCAATTAGCCGGGCAGCACTTTACCGCGATAAACGGCGGCCCTCACTTTCGTTTCAACGAAGCTGTTTCCTTCGTCGTGAACTGCGCGGATCAGGACGAGATCGATTACTTCTGGCAAAAACTGTCGGATGGCGGCAAAGAATCACAATGCGGATGGTTGAAGGACCGCTTCGGATTGTCTTGGCAAATTGTTCCGGCTGCCCTGTCCGAACTATTTAAGAACGACGATCCGCAAGCTTCGGGACGCGTCATGAAAGCGCTGCTTCAGATGAAGAAGTTGGACATCGCCGCACTCGAAAATGCCAGAGCTGGAAATTGACGGGCGCTCACCGTTTGCCCCTCGAGCATCTCACGGCGTCTGCCGCTTCGGTGTGAAATACCTATTCGCGTGCGGCGAGGCCGTCCTTTCTTTCTGACCGTCTGTCCCTTGCAGACTTGGCTTTTCACTGTGCCCTGCAAAGAGAGCCGAGCGTCACAGGAGTGCCTCATGTTCATCGCGTTGCCGGTGTAGCTGCGTTGAGCGGTGGAGATAGTCCCGCAGCCGCACGATCGGGAGAATCAGATAACCGCCGCGAGCAGGTGAAAGCGAACGGCAGAGTAATTCAGGATGTTCGGGGCGTGGCTTACTGCAGGCGGGGAGATGGCGAACCACCAGCGCGCCTGCTCACCCTCTCGAGCGTTGCGCAGCTTTCGAGGAGCGCCTTGCTCAATGGGGTTTCACACCCACCTGGGTTCGGCAGGGCTGCCCAAAGCTTGTGATTGATCGGCGGAAAGGCAAAGGCGGATGTGTTCTCTTCGCTACCCGCGCTTGCGCCGAATCGGCTCCCTGACCATGCTGGGTTGCATGCTAGCGTGGTGCAAAGGATTGCATGAAAATTGGCTTGCTCGCGGCTCTGTTCGCAACTTTCGTATCCGCGCAGAGAACGCAAATCGACTGGACAAAGCAACGGCCGGAAGTTCTGCAGCGCTTTCAGGAGCTGATTCGAATCAACACGAGCAGTCCGCCCGGAAACGAAACAAGGGCGGTTGAGTATCTGCGCAAGGTACTCGAGGACAGCGGTATTCCGACCCAGACCTTTGCGCTGAATCCGAACCGCGCAAATCTCGTGGCGCGCTTGAAGGGAAATGGGAGTAAGCGGCCTCTGCTCATTCTGGCCCACACCGACGTAGTGCCCGTCCAACGCGAGAAGTGGCCGCACGATCCTTTTGGAGCGATTCTTAAGGACGGTTATGTCTGGGGACGCGGATCGACCGATGACAAGCCGATCCTGACGGCTCTCCTGATGACAATGCTCGAACTCAAACGGACAGGCGCAAACCTTGACCGGGATATTATCTTCCTGGCCGAATCGGGCGAGGAGGCGGATCCGGTGGGCGTGGGTATCAATTTCATGGTGGATCAACACTTCAAGGAGATACAGGCCGAGTTTGCCGTCACGGAAGGCGGCGCGGCGGTCATCGAGAACGGGCGAGTTGTTGCCGTGAACATTGGCACGGCGGAAAAGCTGCCCGCGCGCGTTCGTCTCGTGGCCACGGGCACTTCGGGTCACGGGTCTGTACCAAGGGAGGATAACGCCCTGGTTCATCTCGCTGGAGCGGTAGAGAAGGTAGGTACCTGGAGAACGCCTATGCGCCTGAGCGATACTACCCGGACGTATTTCGAGAAACTCGCAAAGATGAGCCCGCCCGAAGAGGCTGCGCGCTACAACGCACTACTCAATCCGGCTACGGCGACCGAGGCGCAGAATTACCTCGCCAAAAATGAGCCGGCACGATATTCGATGCTGCGAACTTCCGTGGTTCCGACTATTTTGAAGGCCGGTGTCGGTCCGAACGTCATTCCTTCGCAGGCGGAAGCCACTCTCGATATCCGAGCACTCCCGGACGAGAACGTTCCCGCGTTCTACGAAGAGATGAATCGGGTGATCGGAGACCCGGAGGTGAAGATTGAGCCGATTCCCATGACGCGCCCTCCGTCCCCGGCGTCGCCGCTTGGTAGCGAAATGTACAAGACTCTTGAGCGAGTCGCAAACGAGGTGTATCCGGGCGCTGCCGTATTGCCGACGATGTCCACGGGGGCGAGCGATATGGCGCAACTTCGCGCGAAGGGGATTCCGAGTTATGGAATCGGTCCCGCCTCTACGGCGAATGATTCCACGAACTTCGGAGCCCACAGCGATGTGGAGCGGCTACAAGAGTCCTCGCTATACGCGTTTGTGGAGTACGTGTGGCGGGCCATCACTGCCGTCAGCGTTCACGATTAAAAGCGATGTTCAATCGGCAGCGGAATTGTCACAGGGCAGATGCCGCGCTCAGAAGGAAATTGGGGCGCGTGTGACGGCCCGGAGCTGTCGGTATACAGTCCGATGCTGCCTCTTCCGTACTGCCGGAACCAAACCAGTACCCGGCGAAGAAAACGGATGATCAATGAAGCGGAAGCTGATCAGGCCGAGGTCATCAGTTGCCGACCCGTTATCGTAGCGCCGCGAATTATTCGCTCGGGGGCATGGCGCGCTGTGCCGCCGTTCTAGGGCCTTTCCATTTTTCGAGAAAGGCGCGAACGTCGCTCGGCCCGATCTTGGTGGTCGCCTCAAACTCGCCACGCTGCGCTACCAGTACGCGGCCACTCGCATCCAGAACTGCAAGGTTGGGTACGCCGTGATCCAGGCCGACACCGAACTCGCGCGCGAGATCGTTGTTGTCCTTGCCTTCGTCTCCAATGTTGATATGCAATACGACGTAGTTCCGCGTCACTAGCGGAGCGAAGCTCGCGGAGCGGAACGTGGCGTCGAGGACATGACAGTCGTAACACCAGTTGGCGCCGAACACGACAAGTACGCGTTTGCCTTCGCGCTTTGCGGTTGCCAAGGCAGCCTGCAGATCCGCGCGGGCCCGGTCCGGCGATGGATACAACGTGGGGTTCGGCTTGGTGGACTCGGGCAGCGTGCGTGGAGCCTCAATACCGAAGCCCGAGGTTTGCGCGACGGCGATGTGCCACCCGTCAAGCTGCTGCACCCATAACTGGGCCGCGGACCCGACGACGTTCTTGTCGCCTGCCTTCGCATCGATTCGAATAACCAGTTCAGCTTTGCGCCCGGCGATCTTCAACGAGAGAAGCTTCGGATTGACAGAGGTTAAGCCTGCCGTTTTTAGATTCGACCAGTAGTTCGTTTCCTCGGTCAAGTCGGGTACATCTGTTTTGCCATGCAGGATATGGGCGGGAGGGTGGCGGCTGTACAGATCGCCAAGCGCCGTCTGGTCCCCGGCGATAACGGCCCGCCTCCACGCGGCAAAAGGTGCGAACTCTGGCGATTGTTCAGCGTGCAAACTCGCGGCCAGACAAACTGCCAAGGTGGCTTTCAACAGCATCAGTTCTTATGATCGCCAATGTCGAACAGGGGAGTTGATACCGAGATAGTCCAACCGTGCTATCCCCTTCCGGCTCGATGTAACTATTGTGTTTTGTTAGCTTTGCTTGTTATATTTCCTTTGACTTGCAGACGCCTCCGCCAATTCGCAAATCTGTCCAGCTCGAGCGAATTTCCAAGCTCAACCAAAGTCTAAGCCGCCTGGAGCTCGATTGTGAAGAGATGGTGGAGATGGTTCTGTCCGTCTGCGACGCAGAGGACCAGTTCACGAAGAGGGCGGTTGATGTGTGCCGACAACTTCGGCGAATGCGCAGAGACCTGGATCGAAGCGTGTTGCAATCTGCCATTCACCGCATTAAATAGCGACTTTGGGTCGCACTGATGGCCCGCCATCGGTGCGGGTGTTTCCTTGTCTGGGCGATGTTGCTCCTATAATTTGGAGGTGCCTAAGGGAGTTCGTGGTGCGCCGGCGCACTTCACAGATCGCAGCCTGCTCGAGCACATTCGAAACCTTCCACATGGGAAGGCTACCTATAAGCAACTCGTAAAAGAGCTACGGCTGACCGGAGAGAATCGGGATTCACTGGAAGACGTGCTGGACCGGCTTGCGGATAAAGGTCTCATCGTGGAACTGCGCTCCGGCCACTTCGTTGCGACCGGCGAAGGCTCCGACTATGTGGCTGGGCGACTGTCTGTCCATCGCGACGGTTTCGGCTTTCTTATTCCGGATCCGGCCGCCGGAACGGGAGAAGATATCTTTCTGTCGCCGGGCGAGGCCGCCAAAGGCATGCACGGGGACCGCGCGCTCGTTCACGTCACGAGACGCAGCGGCGAGGGCAGAGCCGAAGGGGAACTCGTCCGTATTCTGCGCCGCGCTCACTTCACTGTGGTCGGTGAGTTTCGCATTCGCAAGCGAGGCCATTTCGTCGTGCCGGCCGACGATCGTATTCAGCAATGGATCGCAATTCCCGAAGGGATGGAGTTACCGCCCCGTGGCGCTTCCGTGCATCGGGTGGGCGTGGTCCCACGCGAGTTCAAGTCCGTAGAAGATCTGGACGGTGCGATCGTCAACGTTGAGTTGCTTGAGTTTCCGGATGGAGGCGACTCCGCTGTCGGGCGTGTCATTGAGATTCTCGGTTATCCGGATGACTTCGGGGTTGATGTTGAGATCGTCATCCGGAAGCATCATCTGCCTCACGAGTTCCCGCCCGAAGTAATGGAACAGGCGCGCAGCTTTTCTCACGAAATCCCCGCTGATGAATTGGCCCGTCGACGGGATTTCCGTTGCTTTCCTATCGTGACCATCGACGGAGAAACGGCGCGCGATTTCGATGATGCGGTCTGGGTGGACCGCCTTCCCCATGGCAACTTCGCCCTTCACGTCCACATTGCCGACGTGAGCCACTATGTCCAGCCCGGTACTCCGATCGACAAAGAGGCTATGCTGCGCGGAACCAGCGTCTATTTCCCGGACCGCGCGGTGCCGATGCTACCCGTTGAACTTTCCACGGACATTTGTTCACTCCGGCCGCATGAGGATCGCCTGGTGCTTTCAGCACTGCTCGAAATCGACCGCAAAGGCGATGTGGTCGGGCAGGAATTTACGCGCGGGGTCATCCGCAGCGCCGAGCGCATGACCTATACGAACGTGTTTCGCCTGCTCGAGGGCGACCCGGGTATGAGAGAACATTATGCCCCCCTCGCTGAACGCTTTGAACTGATGCGTGACTTGGCCGTGGTCCTTAACCGGAAACGGACGAAGCGAGGCTCCATTGATTTCGATATGCCCGAAAGCAACGTGGAGTTAGACATGGCCGGGCAGATGGTCGGGGTCAGTCGCGCCGAGCGAAATATTGCGCATCGCATTATCGAAGAATTCATGCTCGCGGCAAACGAAGCGGTTGCCGGGCATCTTGAGGCGGCGGGGATCCCGAGCCTGTTTCGTATTCACGAGCGGCCTGATGCCAAGCGCGTGCTCGCCTTCGAGGAGATTGCGTCGCACTACGGCTACTCGCTCGGAGTCGGCTCGATCCCGGTCAAACGGTTTGCGATTTCGGAGAAGCGCCGTGATGGGCGCAAAGTTCGCAGAGACCAGATGATGCCGCAGGAAAACTTCGACATCTCATCTCGCAACTACCAAAAGCTGATTGCCAAGATTGCGGGAACTCCGGAAGAGCGCATTCTGAGTTACCTGATGCTGCGCTCTCTCAAGCAGGCACGCTATAGCAAC
>JBJMGJ010000324.1:0-6820 GCA_045807965.1 Bryobacteraceae bacterium
AAAAGGCCGGCAACAAGTATGCCGGTCAAACTCAACCGCTCGCCAGCAAGTTGACTTCCGAGGTCAAGTCTTAGCGACCGGACGACCCGAATCCGCCAATCCCTCGTACGGATTCCGACAGCTCCGATTCTTCCCAGTCCACCGGTTCGTAGCGCGCCAGAACCATTTGCGCAATCCGATCTCCGGAATGCACTTGATAATCGGTGAGGCCCAGATTCAGCAGAATCACTTTTAACTCACCGCGATAGCCCGGGTCGATGGTGGCGGGCGAATTGGGAAGAGTAATTGCATGCTTCAGCGCCAGACCGCTTCGGGGGCGGATCTGTACTTCGTATCCTGTTGGGATTTCGAGCGAGAGACCTGTCGCGACAGCATACGGTATTCCGGGCTTGAGAGTCGCGTCTTCTACCGACCGGATGTCGAGTCCAGCATCTTCTTCGGGACCGTGAGCGTACTCGGGGAGGTGCGCATCTCCGCGCAATTTCTTGATTTTCACGCGCATTCGAACTTCGTTATCATAGCGGTTCATGTCGGGACCTTCTGCCGTTCCAAGTCCATCCCAAAAGCGGGTATTGGCCGTCGGGCCAATGCCGCCAGAAAAGCTTGCCTACGCTCTAGCGCGCTACAGCCGGTCTCCTGATTCCATCCGCGATTCCATCGAGTGGGTACGCACTCACGATTCGGGTAAATTCCTCGAAAGCTTTTACTTTCAATACGGACACGCTTCCATTGCCGACCTGGGCCACGTCACGATCTGCTTCGAGGGTGTTTCCGAAATTGCGGCGGCCGAGATTGAGGACGAACAGCTTTGGGACGGCCAGGCTAGAAGCTCGCGCTACCAGGACTTTTCCGGATCTCCAGTGATCGTTCCACCGGAACTGACGCCCGGCGAAGAGAGCCTCTACATTGCGGCGGCCGAGAATCTGCTGCAGGCCTATCGAGAGGTGAAGGAACGTGCGTCCGCCCATCTGCACGCCAGATTGCCGCGGCCGGATGCCATGAAGCCGGATGCCTACCAACGTAATCTCGCCGCCAGAGCTTTCGATATTGCTCGCTACCTTCTCCCGTTCGGTATCAGCACAGGCGTCGGGCAGGTGACGAGCATCCGGACGCTCGAGAAGCAGATCAGGCGTTTGAAATCATCGGAATTCGGAGAAGTGCGCAGTATTGGCGGTGAACTCTCGGAGGTATGTGCCGCCATCCCCGAATGTTGCTGGGACAAAGACGCAGCCGCTGAGCCGGTCGCGCCCACACTAGCGCGCTACGCGGAACGTGAGGAGTTCCCCAGGCGCCTGCGTGCCGACTTGGCCGAATGGGCGCTACACCATCTGCCGGCCTCACGCCCGCACGAGCAGAAGGCAGTCGATATCCTCCAGCCCACGGATCAGGCTGCCGACCTTTGCGCCTCGCTGCTGTATCCCGTGACGGACCGGCCCTATCGCGAACTGTACGACATCGCCGCCGGATGGAATGCCGATCAGCGCCGAGAGATTTTTCACGTGGCGCTCGGAAGTCGCTCTCACCGGGATGAATTGCCCCGCCAGTTTCGCGGCGCTCCGTACGTCCTTGATCTCACCATGGATATCGGCGCCTACCGCGATCTCCACCGGCACCGCCGATGTCATCAACTCCGGCAACCTTACACAAACCAACTCGGCTATTCCATACCGACCGCCGCTGTGGAGTGTGGGGCAGGGGATATCTTCGCCAAAGCTTTCGCTGATATCGACCAGGCACTCGAGAAGCTGCCACGCCCGGCTGCCGATTATCTGTTGCCCTTCGCCGCAAAATCGCGATTTCTGTTCAAAATGGATTTCGCTGAAATCGAGTACATCTCGCGGTTGCGGAGCGGCGTCAAAGGCCACTTCTCCTATCGCGAAATCGCATGGGAGATGAAGAAAGAAATGGAACGGGTCGACCCGATACTGGGCAGCCTGATCGAAGCAACGCCCCCCTGGATCGAAGATCCGCTTACGCGCTGAGGTTCAGCGTCTTGCGAACGGTGCCGCGCTCCGCCTGGATCTTTTCCTGCAACAGCATAATCGAGTAAATCAACTGTTCCGGTCGGGGCGGGCAACCCGGGACATAAATATCCACCGGGATCACCTGGTTGACGGGCACCAGGGCATAATTGCTGAAAACGCCGGTCGATGTGGCACAAGCGCCCATGGAGATGACCCATTTCGGTTCGGGCATTTGACGATACAAGTGGCGAATGACAGGCGCCATTTTGTTTGATACGCGGCCTGCGATAATCATCAGATCCGACTGCCTGGGTGAGCCACGGAAAACTTCCGCTCCGAAGCGGGCGGCGTCATACCGCGAAGCCATCATGGACATCATTTCGATGGCACAGCATGCTAACCCGAATGTCATGGGCCACAGAGAGTTCTTTCGAGCCCAATTGAGAGCGCTGTCGAGCGTTGTCGTGATGATGCTATCCCGGAATTCCTCGCCGGAGTCGTCGTCCATGCGGGAATACAGTTCCGGTGGTTGACTGATCTCGAACTTTTCTGAATCGGCCACGTACCAATTATCCCACGTGGGAACCACCACAATATTCGTTGCATGGAATGAGAATTGAGGCTCTAAAGCTTTGGAGAATAACGTCCGCTAATGAGATACGAAGCCGCGCATAGTTACGAAGACGCCCTTGCCAAAGCGGCAAATGAAAACGGCATCGACCGGGAGTATTGGGACATCTTTCATCGGCGCCATGAGCCTTCGCTAGAAGTTCGTCGCAAGATTCTTGCGTCTTTAGGGCGGGACGTCCAGAGCCTGGAAGCAATCGAGCGTGATCGCAGTCGTGCTTTTCAACAGAAAGCTGCCTCCGTTCTTGAGAAGACGATCGTGATCACGTCTCGTGATCTTTCTGTTTCCCTCTCCCATCCGGCGGATCAGGAACTTACTTTGGACTTCGAACTGGTTCTCGAGGGAGGCGGAACCGTCAATGGGACGAATTCCAGGCCGCACCTAGAGGCGATTGGGTGGAACGAGAAGGATGGAACGCGATGGACAACCTATCGCTTACCATTGCCTCCGGAAGTTCCGCTTGGCTATCACACTCTTACTGTTCAGATACACGGAGGTCCGTCCGCTCGGGCCAATCTTATTGTTTGCCCCGAGAACGCTTACTTGCCGGAATGGCTAGCCCACGGAGGACGCACGGCGGGCTTCAACATTTCTCTGTATGGGCTGCGGTCGGAACGGAATTGGGGCTGCGGGGACTTCACCGACTTGCGCGCTCTTATCCATTGGGCAACACGCGAGGTCGGCTTCAGCTTCATTGGACTTAACCCGCTGCACGCGTTGCATAATCGTGTTCCTTACAACACGAGCCCCTACTTGCCGGTCTCAATCTACTACAAAAACCTGATCTATATCGACTTGGAGCGCGTGCCGGAGTTCTCCGCTTCTCGGTGCGCTCAACAGGTTCTGGCTTCACCAAAGTTTCAGTGCAAGCTTCGGGATCTGCGCGGTTCTCAGTTTGTGGCGTACAGTGATGTCGATCATGTCAAAAAGCGCTTTCTGAAAATCCTGTACCGTGAATTTCGGCGTCAACGCGTTCAGAACGCCGATCGCGGTCGCGCATTCGACCGCTACTGCGAAACCGAAGGCGACCTCCTTCACAAGTTCGCGTTGTACTGTGCCCTGGATGAAGTGCTGCATAAACAGGATCGCAACCGTTGGACGTGGCAGCAGTGGCCCGAGCAGTTCCATTCCCCGACTTCCGAGGCGTGCGGCGATTTCGCGGCGCAGCACTGGAGGCTGATCGAGTATTACAAGTACATCCAATTCGTGCTCGAGGAGCAACTGAACGAAACGCAAAGCTATGCGAAAGCGCAAGGTTTATCGATAGGGCTTTACCACGATCTTGCGGTTGCGACCGACAGCTGTGGTTCGGACCTGTGGGCGCATCGCGAGTTCTATGTGGAGGGCTGTCGCGTGGGCGCTCCGCCCGATGATTTCTCGCCGAACGGGCAGGACTGGGCCTTCCCTCCGCCGAACGCGTTGAAGCACTGGGAGGACGGCTACCGCTTATACCGCGAGAGCATTCGCAAGGTGGTCCGTTCTGGCGGAGCGCTCCGGATTGATCACGTCATGCGACTGTTCCGCCTGTTCTGGATACCGGAAGGATTCAGCGCGGCCGAAGGCATCTACGTCCGTGACAACGCACGGGACCTGATGAGGATCCTCGCGCTCGAAAGTGTGCGCAGCCAAAATATCATTATCGGTGAAGACCTCGGCACAGTTACAGATGAGATCCGTGACACACTCGCCCAGTTCTCCATCCTCAGCTACCGGCTGTTCTATTTCGAAAAGAATCGTCAGGACGGTTCTTTCAAGAAGAGTTACGAGTATCCGCGCCAAGCGTTGGTTGCCTCAAGCACTCACGACCTGCCGACGATCGCCGGCTTCTGGCAATTCCGTGACATTGAAGCCCGGAAGCAGGCCGGATTGGTGGACGACAGCGGATACTGGGCGCAGCGTGAAGATCGTGGACGTGAGAAGCAGTTCATGCTGGACGTCTTGCACGGAGAAAACCTTCTGCCTGATGACTATCCGCGTAACGCCGATCTGATTCCTGAGATTGACGGTCACCTTCATGATGCGGTGGTTGCCTACCTCGCACAGGTGCCGTCGATGATTCTGTTGCTGAATCAGGAGGACTTTACGAAGGAAACCGAACAGCAGAATCTTCCGGGTAGTACGGCGCAATATCCGAACTGGCAGCGAAAGATGAACGTCAGCGTAGAAGAGCTCTTCTCCGATCCATGGAGAGCGTACTCGGCGATGTTCCGGCACCATATGATCCGAACAGGACGGATCTCCGTTCCCGCCTAGCGACTTTGGCAAAGTAGAGGAGACTCACATGGCATCAACAACCACTCCGTTAAGCAGTTCGTCCTATTTCCTTTATGTAGGTACTTACGGGAAAGGTATTTACGGCTTTCGTTACGAAAAGGATGGCTCATTAGGGCCTCTCGGACTTGTGGGCGAGATCGTCAACCCCTCCTGGCTTATTACCGACCTGCAACACCGATTTCTCTACGCGGCGAGCGAACTGGAAGGCGACAACGAAGGATCGGTAGGCGCCTTCGAGATCAACTCCAAAACCGGAGAGCTGAAGCCTCTGAATGCCGTGTCCAGTTCCGGCGTGGCTCCCTGCCATCTCGCAGTGGACCGAACCTCCCGCTTTCTTGCCGTCGCGAATTACATGTCGGGTAACGTTGCCGGATTTCACCTGGAGGACGACGGAAGGATCGGGGACTTAACGTCTCTGGCCGCGGCCAAGGGTTCCAGTGTTAACCCGGAACGGCAGGCAAGCCCGCATGCGCACCAGGTCGTCTTCGGCGATGACGATCGCTTCCTATACGTCCCGGATCTCGGCCTCGACCAGATTCTGATCTACGATGTGGCCATCGGAGACGGTAAACTCACGCCGCACAACCCTCCGTCAGTCAGCGAAAAGGGAGGGATGGGGCCACGGCATATGGCATTCAGTCCGGATCGGCGTTTCGCGTATCTCTTCAATGAACTGAAGTCGTACGTCACGGTTTATCAGGTAAACGACAACGCCGCGACCTTTCGGCGAGTCCAGGAAATCTCCTCGCTTCCGGGCGATCCCACTGATCGCGACGGTGGGGCCGAGATCCTGGTTCACCCCAGCGGGAGATTCGTCTATGCTTCCAATCGCGGTCCCGGAACGATAGCCGTCTTCAAACGCGACGACGCGGAAGGAACACTTCAGTTGGTGGAAGTCGCCAGCGTGAAAGGCACTTTCCCGCGCGGAATGGAGTTCGATCCCTCGGGCGGATTCCTGCTGGTTGGTGATCAAAAAGAAAACCGGATGTTAGTGTTGCGAGTCAATGGTGAAACTGGAACTCTGACCGACAGCGGAAAGAGCTACGACGTGCCCTCACCCGTTGCCTTCCTGTTTGTTCCCGGTTCCAAAGATTAACCCGCGTACGCGGAGTGAATTCTGTAGAGATTATCTTCTTCTATATCGTCGCGAAATATAAAATAGGACACGCCTTCCCACGTGATACGGGCAGTTCTGCGATCAAAACCATCGCCGATCATTTCTACTTTTGCGCCCTCGGGAAGTTGTATAAGCGTACCCATCCGCAGCCGCCCTTCATCGTCCTGAAAGGTTTGAATAGCCGAAGTATTCTTCGGTAGAAGGTAAAACATCTTGGAATAACGGGTGCCGAAGCTAACCTGATTTGTTGGCATCGAGCCTCCAGGGTGTGGCTAAAATTTGGTTGTGAATGAATTGTAGGCCTTATTCCCGCAGACCGTCAATATGAGATTTATCTTGGTTTAAATCGCCGCACATAAAAAGGCGAAACCTGGAAAATTTTCGGGTGGGAGATACACGGTTTGAATCACCGAAGAGGGGGATAGATATGCTGGATGGATTATGAATCGAAATGCCGTACTTGTTCTGGCGCTTGCGTCGGGCGCCTTCTGCCTCCAGGCAGCCGACTCCACCAAGGTTTCTCTCAGTAACGCATCGGGCGAAAACATTGGTACAGCCGTCCTCAGTCCCGTCGGCAAGGCTGCCGGCAACGGAATAAATATCAAGTTGAATTTGAAGAACTTGCCGCCCGGCGAGCATGCTATCCACATCCACCAGAATGCAAAGTGCGAAGGCCCGGCGTTCACGAGCGCGGGGCCCCACTTCAATCCCGAGAAAAAGAAGCATGGTCTCCAGAATCCGGAAGGTCCTCACGCCGGCGACATGACGAATTTCACCGTGGGAAAGAATGGCACGGCTAAGACGACCGTCACGGCTTCGAATGCCTCACTGGCGGAG
>JBJMGJ010000325.1:0-3199 GCA_045807965.1 Bryobacteraceae bacterium
GCCCGAGAGCTTTGACGAAAACTGGAAAGCTCTCAAACCAAGGTCATTCAACGTTGGTCATCTATTCGAATGGGCCTCTCTGTTTAGCCGCGCAGTGGAGTTGGGAGCGGATCCGAAATTCATTCCGCTGGGCAGCCGTTCCATCGATCTCGCGCTTAAGGTAGGTTTTGACCAGCAGGATGGAGCAGTTTGGATGAACGCAAACCTGGATGGCTCCATTCCACGCAAATATATGATCTGGTGGACCGAATGCGAAACGCTAAAGGCCACCGCGCGGTACGCGATTCTGCACGGCAGGAGTGACTTGTGGCCCTATTTCGACCGCACCCTCGCCTTTGTGAAGCAGAACTTTCTTGATCCGCAATATGGTGGATGGTACGAAGGAGTGATTCCCGGCTCTCCGCGCAAAGCCCTCGGGGAACGCGCTTACATCAAGGGCGCGGTGGATGGTCCAGAACTCAGCGCCTATCATCAGACGACCATGTTGACCGACCTGCTGCACTTGACAGAGTAACGCCCGAGAGAGTGGGCGCGGGCGATTCCCGAGTGACGACTTAGCGCGAAGATTCGCGTACGACCAACCGGAAATCCACGAGAATATCGCGAGCGGGCATCTCGGGCGCGGCAATTCGCTGCAGCATCGTCTGAATGGCTGCTGCGCCCAACTGATAACAGGGTTGACGAATAGTTGTGAGCGGGACGGCTACAAGGCTCGCGTACTTTACATCGTCAAAACCTACAATACGAACTTGTTTCGGAATAGCAATATTCAAATCGAAGAGGGTTCGCATCAGGAGCACCGCGGTTCGGTCGTTCGGACAAACGATGCCGTCCGGGTTGTATCGTTCCACCGCCTCAGCAACGGCCTGCTTGTCGGAGGGATCGAGGCATTGGACAAACTCAGGGCCGAGCGGTACTTTCACATGGGCAATCGCGTCGCTGTAGCCGGCGCGACGAGCAATGCAGCTGGGAGCGAGATGCTGACCAGCCAAAAACGCAATACGCCGGCAGCCTGCTTCAATCAGGTGTCGTGTTGCGACGTATCCCGCCCGTCGATTGTCAATGCCGACGACATCGAAGCTGCTACGTTCCGGGTATTCCACAATGTCGCGATCCAGCAGCACGATGGGGATTCTGGCTTCTCCCATAATGCTGGCGACCGCCTGGTTGATTTCGTTCTTTAGAGGCGTACCTTCAATGGGAGCGAAAAAGACGCCAGAGACTCCGTTCGCAATGAAACGCACACAAGCTTGCTTGGCGTCAGCGACCGTTTTTTCAGTACCGGCCAGCGAACGCCCCCAGACCAGAAGGTGGTTCTGGTCCCTCTGAGTCTCCGCCATGCCTTGGCAAATCGGTTCAAAAATCTCCGTTTGCCCTAGTTCGGGAATGAGCAGACCGAACGTGCGATGGTTTGTGCTGGCCGCTTTAACGTATGTTCCCGACCCCGCGCGCCGGTCAACGTAGCCGCCAACCTGAAGTTCCTTCAGAGCGCGCGTGATAGTAACACGCGAAGCGCCATACGTTTTGACCAGTTCAAATTCGCTGGGCAGTCGCATACCGGGGCCGTAAGTCCCGCTATCGATCGCCGTCTTTAAGCTGTACCAGATCTGCTTGTACTTTGACTTGTCCGATGACACTTGTATGAGAATACCCGGCGCATTCGAAAACCGGCAACCCGCGGCCGTTTAGGCGGGCCTTGATTCGCTTTCCGCAAAACAGCTTGCGTTCAATATTTGTATCAAAAGCCAAGGCAGCTTCAGTGAACTACTAAGGCATATCAAGCCGGTTCAGCGTTGACAAATGTGAGGGGTCAGCCCTATACTGCAGGGCGAGGTTCGAGGACTAAGCTTTGCAATTCACCCGACGTCGTTTCGCCGCGTCCGCGCTCGGCTCACTCGCTTTAGCTCGCAGTAATTTCGGCGCCGTTCCGAAGGTCAACGGTGTGCGAATCGGCCTTCAATCGGCGAGCTTTACCTTCAGCGGCATGGATCTAGACGGCATTATCAAGACGATGCTCGATCTGGGTCTGGGCGAGATTGATGTCATGTCTGAACACGTGGAGAACTATCTGGGCGCTCCGGTGAAGTTGCCCGGCACGGGCCGCCCCGGACCCTGGACCCGGAGAACCCCGGCCGCGCAAGGCGGTCCCCAAGCTCGAGCGGGCGGCGCAACCCCAGGTCCAGGCGGTCCGCCTCCTGGCGCGTTTGGCCCACGAGTGGACCCGGCGGCCCGGGAGGCGCTACGGCGCTGGCGCCTGGATGCCGATTTGAGCAAATTCCAAAGCGTCGGTAAGCGTTTCTCTGATAAGGGACTCACGTTCTTCTCCTACAACCTCAGCTTTAACGACACCTTCACGGACGAGGAGATCGAGAAGGGCATGCTCATGACAAAGGCGCTGGGCACGCGAATCATCACCGCATCTTCTCCGGCCTCCATCTTTCCGAGAGTTGCGCCTTTCGCCGAAAAGCACGACGTGATCGTCGCCATGCACAATCACACGAATGGGCCGGACGAGTTTGCACAGGCCATGGCGGCCTCAAAGAACGTTTGGGTAAACCTGGACGTCGGTCACTTCTTTGCGTCGGGCTATGATCCGATCGCCTATCTGAAAGAACACCACTCACGCATCACGAACATTCACATCAAGGATCGTAAAAAGGACCACGGAGCCGAGATGCCGTTCGGAGAGGGCGACACTCCTCTGAAGCAAGTCTTGCAACTGGTCCAACGCGAGAAATACAATTTTCCCGTTTGCATTGAATATGTCGGGCCGGAGGGTCCGCGAATCGAGTTGAAGCGCTGCCTCGATTACTGCAAGCGTGCCCTGGGCGCAGACACCTCCCCCGCCTCCTAGTGCCCCACCCGAGTTAGTACTGCCGCGTATGCAATATCTCTGTTTACGACTCCCCGTGTTGATGGGGATTCTCTGCGCAGGCGCCTTGACGTTCGCGCAAGCTCCGTCTCGTCCGACTACGCCTCCACCAGCCGGAGGTTTTGGCCGTAGCGCCTACCCACAGCGTCCGCCGGCCGATCCTGCCGTGTTGGAGCGCGGGCAGGCCCTCTACTCCGTGAATTGCAGGTTCTGTCACGGCTCCGACGCGCGGGGTGGCGAGGGCGGACCGAACTTATTGCGTTCCACGATCGTGTTGAATGACCAGAACGGAGACGGCATAGCGCCTGTTGTCCGAAATGGCCGGCC
>JBJMGJ010000326.1:0-5427 GCA_045807965.1 Bryobacteraceae bacterium
AAAATCATTAACTACAACAAACTAAACATAACTAATACCAAGATCGTCGCAACCGCGGCGACGCGCAAGCTGAGAAAAAGAGGGAACCAATCCACGCCCGAGTCCAGGTTCATAGCCTGAGGGAAAGAGAAATTATAGCGATCAACGCCCGTGCCTTCTTTAGGCGCGTGTCGGGTGCCATACAAAAACACTCGAGAGGGGATTGAAAACTGCGAGCGCCCGGAGGTATCATGCGGCCATTAGGAATATTTTGCGGCCGGGCCAGGAAGCCGGCTGCGTAAGGATTGAAATGACCGCGTAACCGGAAGCTCAAGGATAGCTTCCACCGAGTTGAAAGGGGGCGATCTTCCGCCATGAATCTCACACCTCATTTATTGATCTGCGCCGTTTTACTGATGACCACGGTAGGTTTATATCTGTACCGCCGCTGGTTAGAGAACCACGAAGATCATTACATTCATCTCCACGACGATACGCATGACTCAGCCATCATCAACGCGCAGGCGAGCATGTGCAAACGTTGTGAAACTGTGGACAAGATTAAGTACGCTACACTCACCGCGACAATCCTTTATGCAGTCGCCATCGCGGCTATGGCAACGTACCAGGCCTGGAGTCGAGCGAACTCAAGTATTTAGCTAAGCCTCATTGCTGAGTTTCACCTCTGGCCTCAGATCGGAGGGAAGATCGGTCGTAAGTAGCACTCGCTGAGCTTCTCGGACAGGATCGCGGCGCTGGGATGCCGTCCGCATCCGGATGATGATAAGCCGCAGGATTGCAAGGACCGGGACGGAGAAAAACATACCAGGGACGCCCGCGAGGGCGTCTCCGGCCAGGACTCCGAAGAGGACAAGCAGCGGATGTATTTCTATCCCCGAACTCATCAGGTACGGGTTCAATACGTAGTCCTGAAAGACCCGGAAGCTCGCCCAGAAAACCACAATCCAGATCAGGCCTCCGGTTCCCGTGACAATACAGACGGACAGCAAGATCGCAAGCGCGGCAGCTGGTCCGATCACCGGAATAAATTCGAAAATAGCCGAGACACCCGCCAGCAAAAGCTCGTAGGGATAGCGGAGTACGCTCAGGAAAATGGCCCAGGCGCAGAATGACGCGATGGACAGCAGGACCAGTGCTCGAATGTAGTTTCTGAGTACGTCGTGGATGTCGTCCAGAATGCGGTCCAGCATCGCTCGGCTCTGGGATTTGTCGACCAGCGTCAGGATGGAGCCTCGGATCGAGCGCGCATCCTTCAAAAAAAAGAACGCAAGGATGGGAATCAGGATGATCGGAAGAGTCGCTCCCAGTCCGCTCAACAAGTGCGAACCTGCCTGCTGCAGGAAGGGAACAACACTCGACTGGAGATTCGTGGCTACCCTGTTCAATACCGGGACCAATTGATTCCGCATGGGCTCGGCCCACGCAGGCAGAGGTAATTTTGCCAGATTTCCGCCGCTGACTAACCCCGGTAAGCGGCTGGAGAGGTTGATGGCTTGCCCAGCGACAGCCGGCACGAGTTGAAAGCCAATCAAGACGAGCAGGCCTACCAACAGGCAATAAACAATGGTAAGAGCCAGGGCGCGCCGCCGTTTGATGAACCGCTCTACTACCCCCACTACCGGGCTCAGCATGTAAGCGAAAAATACCGCGCCCGCGAACACTGCGATCGTTGACCGGATAAACCAAATCACAGTCAGCGCCAAAGCGAATAGAAAAACTGTCCACGCAACCCGCAAGGCGCGATGATCGATCCCCATCATGGTTGTTAGACTAACAACAGCCAACCACCTCCAACTTATTTCAATTTGGCACGCAAAAGAATGCAGGGATCTCCGCGCGATACGAAACGTCTTTGCCAGGATCTTGCCGAATTGGAGAATAGATTACGCTTGGGCGGTGGTCCCAAAAAGATCGAGAAACAGCACAGCGAAGGCAAGTTGACGGCCCGCGAGCGTATCGAGCGCCTGCTTGACTCCGGCCGGCGCTCGATGGAAATCGGTCTGCTATTTGGCTACGACAAATACGAAGGCCAGGCTCCCGGCGCGGGGGTCGTCACCGTTGTCGGCAGGATCGAAGGACGGCCCGCGGTGGTGGTTGCGAATGACGCCACCGTGAAGGCTGGCGCATGGTGGCCGGAAACGATCACCAAAATCCTGCGGGCTCAGGAAATCGCCATGCGCAATCGCCTGCCCATCGTATATCTGGTCGATTCCGCGGGCGTAAACCTTCCTTTGCAGGACTCCATTTTTCCCGGGCAATACGGCGCGGCACGCATCTTCTACTACAACTCTCTGATGCGCCGTCGCTTTCGCAATCCGCAGATTGCGGCGGTGATGGGTCCATGTATCGCGGGCGGAGCTTATCTCCCAGCCCTGAGCGACATCGTCATTATGGTGGAAGGCACGAGTTTCATGGGGTTGGGCGGCCCGAATCTTGTGAAGGGTGCGGTCGGACAGGTGACGGACGCCGAAACTCTGGGCGGCGCCAAGATGCACACCAGCATCAGCGGCGTTGCCCATTACCGGGCTGCGACTGACGACGACTGCCTCGCGCTAATCCGCCGCAATTTCAAGGGAATGCCTCTGGCGCCCGAACAGACCCGGTCGGGTACGCCTCCGCGCTTTGATGGAGAGAGTCTGCACGAGATCGTTCCCGCGGACCACCGCCTCGCGTATCGTGCGGAAGATCTCTTGGACCGCATTCTGGATGCGAACGAGTTCCTGGAGTTTCAACCGGACTATGCGCCCGAGATGTTGTGCGGGATTGGAAAACTGAGCGGCGTCAGCGTCGGCGTCATTGCGAATCGCCGCGGCTTTTTAAAGACGGCGACGGGCCCGCGCATCGGTGGTATTGTGTATGCCGAATCTGCTCGAAAGATCGCTTATTTCGTTGAAAACGCGGAGCGGCACCGCTTACCTCTTCTCTATATCCAAGATGTTTCCGGCTTCATGGTTGGCGTCGGTTCGGAGAGCGATGGAATTATCCGGGCCGGTGCTGAGATGGTGGAAACCATGGCGACGGCCACCGTTCCGAAAATCACTCTGGTTGTGAATCATGCGAGCGGCGCCGGATACTACGCAATGGCGGGCCAAGGATTCGACCCCAACTTTACGCTAAGCTGGCCGACTGCGCGCATCGGCGTGATGGAAGGCGATTCCGCCGTGCAAGCGATGTTCGGTCCGGAGTTGGAAAAGTTGAAAACGACCGGCAGGCCGGTTCCGCCCGAGTTAGAAGCGAAGATCCAGGCGACGCGTGAAGACTACGATCGCTGCCTGGACGCGAAACACGCAGCCGCGCGAGGTCATTGCGACGCGCTCATTGATCCGAAGGATACACGCGAAGTGCTCACATTTCTTCTCGAGGTCACAACAGCCCGCACGGGCGGCGACCATTTGCCTGTTCAACTTTTCTCTTCAGGACACAACTCCGAGACATGGCAGGCGAGGTCAGCCGATTGGATTTCGCCGAGCGTGGGATAGCATAACGGCTGTCATGCAGCTCATAGTAGAACGGAAACGCCGGATACTTCGGCTGACGTTAAACCGGCCGGAGAAGCGCAACGCACTGACAACCGGAATGTGTCAGGCCATCGTCGACGCCGTCGAATCGGCTCAGTCCGACGATGAACTGGCGTCGATACTGCTGATAGCCAACGGTCATGTATTTTGTTCGGGAATGGACCTTGACGAGGCGAGTGAAATCGACAGCGAAAAGCTCGACGAAGTTCACGAACGGCTTTTCACGCTTGGCGTGACCTCGCGGAAGCCTATTGTTATCGGTGTGAACGGAGCCGCATTAGGGGGCGGTTTAGGCCTTGTGGCGCAGGGTCATGTTGTGACGGCCTCGTCCGGAGCAGTGTTCGGCCTTCCGGAGATTCGCATCGGCCTTTGGCCATTCCTTATCTACCGTGCCGTGGAAGGCGCAATCGGCGCGAGGCTTACTCTCGAATTGAGTCTCACAGGGCGGCTATTCCATGTCCACGAGGCGATGAGTTGGGGCTTGGTTCAGACCGTTGCGGCCGCAGGTGAAGTACTGGACCGGGCGAAGGGAATTGCCACCGATCTGGCAAAGACAAGCCCTGCCGCGCTGCGGGCCGGCATGCAATATGTGCAGCAGGCGCGCGGTCTTGACGCAGATTCTGCCGGGAAGCTTTCAAAAGAACTTCGCAACCGGCTCATGGAGACGGATGATTTCAGGGAAGGCTACGCCGCTTTCAAGGAGAAGCGAGAACCGCAATGGCCGAGCATGCCGAACGGCTTTTACAACTATCCAGAAAGAAGCCCCAAGCCGCATCGAGCCGAAGAGGATCTCGGCACCGGAAAGTAAAATCTGGCCGTTACTGACGACGGCTCTGGGTGTTGTCTGCTTCGCGCTCCCTGCGAAGCCGCAGGCAAGCGTAACCTTCTATCGCGATATCTTGCCAATTCTCCAAGGGCATTGTCAGGGTTGCCATCGGTCCGGAGAAATGGCGCCTATGCCGTTTGAAACGTATAAGCAGACGCAGCCCTTTGCCGCCGCAATCAAAGACGTTACCTCGAAGCGGACCATGCCTCCGTGGTTTGCCGACCCGTGTTGCGGACACTTTTCCAACGATCCATCCTTGACCGACGAACAACTTAAGACGCTGGCCAAGTGGGCGGAACATGGCGCTCCGGAAGGAACCCGAAACGACGCACCAAAGCCTCTGAATCGACCCGTCGGATGGAATATCGGAAATCCGGATCTCGTGCTGACCATGCCGTCGCCGAAGAAGATCCCGCAGTCAGGCGATGTGTCCTATCAGTACGTCATTATTCCCACGGGCTTCAAAACGGATCATTGGGTACGCATGTCGGAGATCCGACCCGGGAACAGGATGGTCGTCCACCACGCGGTTGCTTACATTCGCGAGCCCAACTCATCCTGGCTGCGAGGCGCTCCGGTCGGCGTACCCTTCAGTGCCGACGACTTGTCAGACCCCGCACTGCGTCGGGATGCGATGTGGACCGCAAGCGACATCTTGCTGGTGTATGCTCCCGGAAGTCTTCCCGACCAATGGCCTCAGAAGTTCGCGAAGTTTGTGCCTGCGGGATCCGACATCGTTCTGCAGATGCACTACACAACGCACGGCGTCCCGACGTCGGATCAGACCAGTGTGGGAATTGTGTTTAGCAAAGCGCCTCCGCTCAAGCGGGTTCTGACTCTTCAACTGACAAACGATCACTTTGTGATTCCTCCGGGCGACCCCGAGCATCGAGTTGAGGTCCATGGAAGCATGCCCAACGACGCGCTCCTCCTGAGCTTCTTTCCGCACATGCATCTGCGCGGAAGGTCGTTTGAGTACAACCTGATTCGCAAGGGAAAAGCGCCTGAAACTCTTCTCCGGGTTCCTCATTACAGCTTCTATTGGCAGCTCAGTTATCGGTTGGTCGAGCCAATACAGTTACG
>JBJMGJ010000327.1:0-4539 GCA_045807965.1 Bryobacteraceae bacterium
GCTACGGAGGCGAACCAGGCTCTCCTGCGCCTTTTGATCGGCGCCGAGCGTAGCCCGGGCTTGCGCTTCCTGCAGCTTGGAAAGGAGGGGGAAGTACTCGTGAGATTGCAGGAGGCGTTGGCTGTATGCTCTCGTCAACTGTTCCCGCAGGCTGGCGGCACGGTTCCGGGCTAACACCTCAAAGGCTTCACGGGCCAGTGCCGGATCGACTCGCTTGATGGATTGTTCCGCGGCGAAATCGGCGAAGTCGTGGTACGTGTCATGCAACATCTGGACTGTTCTGATGTTCGTGGCGTCGCCGGGAAGAGCGCTTTGACGCCATCGGTCGGCATCATTGACAGCCGTGCGTAGGGCGCTCAAAGCCTCCGCTTCTCTGCCGAGGTCGCGGAGAATCTTGCCTCGAGTGTGGAGGGGATAGTAGGTGGGGCCGGTCTGGAAATTGACGCTGGGAGTCGCGAGTGCCTGGTCTACATACTGCAACGCAAGATGAAGGAAGGCTTTCCCTTTTTTGGCCTCCAGCTCTGCCAAATGTTCGTAGGCAATGGCCAGCCCGTCCGTGTCGTTTGATTGCTGGCGGATCTGGAAGCTTTCGTTCAGCAGCGTTTCCGCCTGCTTAAGCTCGCCTTTAAGAACCAGGCAGATGCCGAAGCGATCCGCAATGTCTGCAACGGCTGGCTCGTCGTGACTCTCCCTGGCCACTGCGAGAGCTCTTCGCAACGAATTTTCGGCCGACTTGTCCTGATCGAGACCAAACTCAATCTCGCCGCGGGCTGTCAGGGACATGGCGAAGTAATCCCGACGGGGCGAGTCCTGGAGATAGTTCGTGGCCTCGTCAGCGGTCGCTTTCGCGCCCTCGAAGTCTCCCAATTGACTGTAAATGGTTGAAATACTGACGTCAGCTCTTCCGGCCGTGGTGCGATCACCGGCCTGAAGGGCTAATTCCTTAGCCCTTGTCGACGTCTCTAGAGCGGCTGAGTAGCGGTGCAGCCGTATTTGGCAACCGCCCACTGCAATGAGTGCGGCTGCTTCTTCTTTCCGATGTCCAGATCTTTTTGCCTCTCCCGCCGCGCGTTCGAAACCGCGCATTGCTTCGGAGAACTTACCGGCCGAGCGAAGACGTCTGCCTTCCTCCATCGACCTTGCATATATAGAAGATATCGGAGTGTTACTTTCGGGCAATGCCCAACATGGGTTGCAGGCGTGGACGTAACAGAGCACGCTCGCGAATAGCAAGAAGAAAAATTGTTTCGAAGATGTCGCGTCTTCTCTTCTTCTAAAGAGCAACAGTTTTCGTCCAAATAGCTAATTAGCTTTGGACAATACTGTATCACTATGTCGAAATTGCCGACTAATTACCGACAACTAATTGAAAAATTTTCAAGATTGAATCGAGAATGATGGGAAGGTGCATGGCCGGTTCCTTATCCGAGTAAGCTGTTCAGGATGAATGAGATAGCGTCGAGAATGATGGGCAGGTGCATTGATTGAAAACCCTTTCGCCCACAACCATACCGACCGCAAATATCCGGCCAGGAAAAAATTACCTTGTAAGTTTTTCAAAACACAATGGAAACATTTTTATGCCATTTCGTGATCCCTTTTCGCCGTGTTTCGTAAAAGTACCGGCGTTTCGTTTTGGGTTTCGGATCGGCATCCGAGCGCCTGCTGACAAGCCCCTGAATTTCGGCTATACTCGGCTGTAGTCAGTCGGTTTCCTGCCCGAGCAGAAGTGTGTTCGCACTCGTCCCCCTGGCGTAGCCCTGAATCCCAGTCATGTTCGAGAATCTGTCCGATAAGTTACAGCGGGTTTTTAAGAACCTGCGTGGCGAAGGAAAACTCACCGCCGAAAACATGGAAGTGGCGTTGCGCGAAATCCGCGTGGCTCTTCTCGAGGCTGACGTTCACTTCAAGGTCGTGAAGCAGTTCATTGAGCAGGTAAAGGAAAAGGCGGCTGGTGAAGAAGTGCTAACCGCTCTTTCTCCCGGCCAGCAGGTCATCAAGATCGTTCGCGATGAGCTGACCAAGATGCTCGGCGGACATCAGTCGCGGCTTCGCTTTGCGAACGATCCGCCTTCCGTGGTGCTTATCGTCGGCCTGCAGGGTTCGGGTAAGACCACCAGCGCTGCGAAATTGGCCCGCTTTTTAATTAAAGAGGGCAGCAAACCTGAACTGGTATCCGTGGACGTTTATCGGCCGGCGGCTCGGCACCAGCTGAGCATCCTGGCAAAGAATGTCGGAACTCCCATCTACGAGGGACTGCCGGAGGAGACCAAGCCAATCGATCTGGCGCGGTCAGCCCGTCGGGATGCGGTTCAGACCGGTCGTGATGTCCTTCTCGTCGATACGGCCGGCCGGCAGCACATTGACGAGCAGTTGATGACGGAGTTGCGGGAGCTCAAGGAACTGCTCTCCCCGACCGAGATCCTGTTCGTAGCGGATGCCATGACCGGTCAGGATGCCGTTCGCTCGGCCGATGAGTTCCATAAGCAACTCGGAATTACCGGCGTTGTCCTCACGAAGATGGACGGCGACGCCCGCGGCGGCGCTGCGCTGTCGATCCGGACGATCACCGGACAGCCGCTAAAATTTGTGGGCGTCGGTGAAAAGACCGATGCGCTCGAAGCGTTCTACCCGGATCGGATCGCATCGCGCATCCTGGGCATGGGCGACGTTTTGTCGCTGATCGATAAAGTCCAGGAGACAATTGATCAGAAAACAGCCGAGAAGATGCAGGAGAAACTTCTGGGCGACGACTTTACGCTCGAGGATTTCCGCGACCAGATTAAACAGATACGAAAGCTTGGCTCTCTGGGCGGTCTGCTGGAGATGATGCCTCAGATTGGTCCATTAAAGGAACTCAAAAACGCCAAGATCGATGAGAGCGAAGTAGGGCGCGTAGTGGCCATTATCGACTCCATGACGCCCCAGGAACGCCGGAATTACATGATCATCAACGGTTCGCGCCGGCGCCGGATTGCGAAGGGCAGCGGAACCAGCGTTCAGGACGTTAATAATCTGCTAAAGCAATATGCACAAGCGCGTAAAATGATGAAGAGCTTTATTGGCCAGGCGGGAATGCTGGGCAAGAAGATGGGGAAAATGAAAATCCCCGGCATGCCAAGCTTTCCCGGGTTTTAGCGCGGGCTCTTCCCGGTCCTGAGCTACCCTGGAAATCAGTCAGAATAAAGAAGAAAAGGTAACAATGTTAGCAATTCGCCTGGCCCGTTTCGGCGCCAAGAAGAAACCCACGTACCGGGTTGTCGTGATCGATAAAGAGCGCGCACGCAACAGTCGTTCGGTTGAGGTTGTCGGACACTATAATCCGGTGGCGCAGCCGGCACAGGTTTCGCTCGACCGCGAGCGCATCGATTATTGGATGAAAAATGGCGCGCAACCGTCGGATACGGTCGCCCGCCTCATGAAAAACAATCCCGAACAAGCCGCGACCCCGGTCGCCTGACGCGCTTCTTCGGAGCGGAGCCTTCGTGGGTTCTGCCTCGTTTTCTCACTTCCGTCCGGTAGGTTTTGAAATGAACGAAAGTAATGGCGTAAAAGCGCTTGTGGAAGAAATAGCCAGAGCTCTTGTGGACTCGCCGGCTGGGGTGATCGTGAACGAAATCTCTGGCGAGCACGCAACGGTGTTCGAGTTGAGAGTGGCCGAAGGGGATCTCGGGAAGGTCATTGGCAAGCAGGGCAGAACGGCACGTTCGATCCGGACGCTGCTGGGCGCCGTGGGCACAAAGCTGAACCGCCGCTTCTCGTTAGAGATTCTGGAATAGCGGGTACCTGATTCGCTCTCATGGAAGACGCGCGCGTGGTAATTGCGGAAATTCTGCGTGAGCGCGGGAATATCGGCGAAGTCTTGGCCCGATCGCTCTCGGACGTCCCTGGGCGGATGGAAACACTGCGCGAAGCACGGCTGCGGATGCCGGACGGCAGCGATGAAGCTGTAACGGTCGAATCAGCGTGGGAGCACAAAGGTAGCTGGGTACTGAAGTTCGCGGACATCGATTCGATCGATGCCGCCAAACGTTTACGGGGCGCAGATGTATGGCTTCCTCTCGAGAACCGAGGATCGCTTCCCGAAGGTCAGTATTTTCAATCGGATCTGGTCGGTTGTAAGGTTCTGGACCAGGTCGATGGGCGGGTTCTAGGCTTGGTAGAAGGATTTGAGCAATATGGAGGACCGCCGCTGCTGGCAGTCAAGGGAGAAGCCGGACAGGTGCTGATTCCATTCGTTCCGGAGATCTGTGTCGCCGTGGACTTGCAGAATCGTTCGATTTCGGTGGAACTGCCTGAAGGGCTTCTAGATCTTTAGTTTGGCGCGGTAGAGCCGCTGGAAGATGAATTTCCATATAGTTACAATCTTCCCCGAGTTTTTTGCCGGCCCATTCGAATACGGAGTGGTGGGAAAGGCGCAATCGGCCTCGCTCTTGTCCATCAAGATCCATGATTTGAGACACTGGACTAAAGATCGCCATCGAACCGTTGATGACCGCCCGTTTGGCGGCGGTGAGGGCATGCTTCTGAAGCCCCAGC
>JBJMGJ010000328.1:0-5259 GCA_045807965.1 Bryobacteraceae bacterium
AAATAAAACCAAACAACACGATATTCCCATAACTAATCAACAAGAGCATGAGTTGGGACTCGATACGCTTTACTCCTGACGTACGCATGAGACCCTGAACAGCCGAGCCGAGCAACAAAGATTCGTTCTCTGCCCCGCCGAATTCTTCCTTTACGTAAAGATCGCCAATCAGGCCCTTCCGGCCCTCGCAAACGCAATACGTATATCCGACCACCGACCGTCCGACCCTTAAAGCGAAACCAACAAGGGAATGTACGAGAAGAAACCGGCGCAGGAGATCAGCGGAAGGTCTGAAGTCCCAGTGAAATTTCTCGTCCCAAACGGCTATTTCCTCTCCGAAAAGGTCATCGAACTCGCTGACATCGAGTTGAGAGAGCTCTACGACTTCCGGCAACTTCGGATCGGAGAGAGCGGCCATTCGTTTTGGCTAAGCGTTCACAGTTTCGGCGGGCAGAGACGAAAGAATCCGATCATTGCGGAGGAACTCACCAATCCGGCGAGCGGCTTCCTTTGTTCTGGCTAGGTCCTCGATGAGACTGAAGCGAACGAAGCCTTCGCCCATTGGTCCGAAACCAATGCCGGGTGAGAGCGCAACGCCAGCCTCCTTGAGCAGAAGCTTTGTGAACTCAAGCGAACCTAATACCGCAAACGGCTCCGGAATTCGAGCCCAGGCGAACATCGTTGCTTTCGGAGCTTGCACATTCCAACCGGCAGCTTTCAGACTGTCAATCAGAACGTCCCGGCGCTGCTGGTAAATGCCTCGAATTTCAGCTGGCGCGTTTTCGCACTCAAGCAAAGCTGTAGTTGCCGCGATCTGAATGGGTTGAAAAGCTCCGTAATCGAGATAGCTCTTGATACGCGTTAGCGCGGAAACCAACTTTTGATTTCCCAGGCAAAAGCCTACTCGCCAGCCGGCCATGTTGTAGGTCTTGGTCATGGAGTAGATTTCGACAGCGCAATCCTTCGCGCCTTCCACCTCGAAAATGCTGGGCGGACGGTAGCCGTCGAACCCGAGTTCCGCGTACGCAAAGTCGTGGATCACATACGAATTGTGCCGGCGGGCAAGTTCCACAATCTCGCGCAGGAAAGGAAGATCGACGGAGATGGTGGTCGGATTGTGAGGGAACGAAATCAGAATGGCTTTCGGTTTGATGGTTGCCGAACGATAGACGTCCTTCAATCCGTTCAAGAACGTCTCCGCGTCGGGCATGGCGACCATCCGGGCCTCGCCTTCCGCCAGAATCACGCCGTATTGATGGATGGGATAAGCGGGGTTCGGTGAGACCACCACATCTCCCGGCGCAATCATTGCCAACATCAGGTGAGCAAGCGCGTCTTTCGCGCCAATGGTGACGATGGCTTCGGTATTGCTGTTTAACGTCACGCTATATTTCCTGGAGTAGAGACCCACGATTGCCTCTCGCAGGGCGGGAATGCCTCGCGAGACCGAATACCGGTGGTTCAGCGGGTTCTTAGCTTCCTCAACGAGCTTCTCGACAACTCGAGACGGAGTAGCACCGTCAGGGTTTCCCATGCCCATGTCGATGATGTCTTCGCCTGCCGCTCGCGCCGCGTCACGAAGGTCGTTCACGATAGCAAAAACATAGAGCGGCAGTTTTTTGATGCGATAGAATTCTTCGCCTGAAGGAAGCGGCATTACACCTTCAGTGTAACCAGACAATCATAAAGAACAAGCCTTCAAATGCAACCGCGGACCACCCGGGCTGGCAAGAAGATGATCGCGCTGACCAGGGCCAGGGCTCCGCCAACCGCGATTCCCACCACTCGAAATGGCAGCAGGATGAGCCAGACGATAGGGTACAGAAACAGGGCGACGAGGGCCAGAGGCCAGGAAACGATAAACAAAACGCACCAGAGGAGAAACGTGAGCATGGCGGTACCTCCTAAACGTACGCAGAAACCAGGCGTCGAGTTCCGTTCGCCTGATCCGGATACGCTGGCAGATGTGAAAAGTTTTCGAAAAGAGCTTTGGTTTGAGGTTCCTAGCCGCCGCGGCTTTGTCAACATTACTCCTCACGTGGCCGATTGCTTAGAGGAGAGCGCCATCCAAGAGGGCCTGGTGCTGGTGAACGCGATGCACATCACGGCCTCGGTGTTTATCAACGATAACGAATCGGGATTGCACCACGATTACGACAAATGGTTGGAAAAACTTGCACCTCATGAACCCGTGTCCGGCTACCGTCATAACCAGACCGGCGAAGACAATGCCGACGCTCACATGAAGCGCCAGATCATGGGCCGCGAAGTGGTCGTCGCAATCACAGGAGGACAACTGGATTTCGGCCCGTGGGAGCAAATCTTTTATGGCGAGTTTGACGGACGCCGGCGCAAGCGCGTGCTGGTGAAGATCATCGGAGAGTAAGCAAAGGGCGGGAATGCTTCTGGCTCGTTCCGGAACGGACGATGTTGCTGATGCGCACGCCTTGTCATGTGCCTAAGGCGCCCGGCAAGCGTCGTTTCTGAATCACCGGGCAATTTTCACCGGCTAAGAGAGCGAGGCGTGCAAGGCAGCTCGGCTGTTTCGACGGAACTGTGCGGGTGGACAGTCGAATGCCCGTCGAAAAGCACGATTGAACGCAGCTTCGGATCCGTAGCCTATCCTTGCGGCCACCTCCGCGACGCCATCCTCGGTCGATTGCAGAATCTCCGCACCGAGGTTCAGCCTCGAGGCTGTCAGATACGCCATGGGCGATACCCGCAAAAAACATCGAAAGCGCTCCGCAAGCCGAGTCCGTGAGACGCCTACCTGCCGGGCCAATTCCTCCAGACTCCAATGGTGGCCGAGGTTCTGATGCATGAGCGCCAGAGCTTTACCCGCAACCGGATCGCGCACCCCGGCAAGCCATCCTGTCTGCTCCGCCGGCAGATCGTTGATATAGCGTCGAAGCGTCTCGACGAACAGGAGCTCCGATAACTTAGCGAGGACCAGACTGCTGCCCGCGTCGTTGCCGCTCGACTCGTCGACCGAGAATCGAATCGAATTCTGGATCCACTGACTGGAAGGCTCATTCGAGATATGGACTTTCAGCATTCTTGGTAACGAACCGAGAACCACGTCGGAGAGCCGCGGATCACAGGCCATAAAACCGCACACAAATTTCGTGATCTCACCGCCCCCGCCGAAACGGACTACCTTCATTCCGTCCCTCAGGTTTGAAGCGAATGTCTTGATTGAATCCACCGGCCTTTCCGGCGCGCCGTTCCCGAGGTAATGGGAATCTCCGCGGGGAAAGACGACAATGTCGCCCGCGACCAATTGTTCCGACTCTGCGCCGGAAACTCTCGCGTAAGCGCGTCCTTCCGTCAGGAAATGGTAGAGGATCAGGTGCTTCGGGCCGGTGGAGAAGAGGGGCGCGAGGGCTCGAGATTGTGCACTTTCGATGCACCATGGTGCCGAGAATTCCGCGTTGAAGAAAAGCGCGCCTTCAAGCTTTACAACGCGGAGAACCTCAGACAGGACATCCATTGTCTTCACACCCCGGTAAATTGTCCGCTCTGCCAAGAATACTGGACGAACAATCAAGTTTTCAATCTATGGGAATCCGCTGTATAGAAGTAAACCAAAATCATCCCGTTTACCGGGACGGAAGGAAATTGACGAATGGTTTCAACCACAACTGAAAGACAAACCACTGACGAGTTCGCGGAACTTAAAGGTCGCCTGAAAGCGACCTGGATGACAGGCGATTACGACGTTTTCTCTCGCTATATGGAGGAAGACGCTCGGAACTTCTTGGCACGGCTCGATGTTAAGGGGGGGGCCCGCCTGCTCGATGTAGGCTGTGGGGCAGGACAGTTGGCGCTTATTGCAGCCCGAAGCGGCGCTTCAGTCACTGGCGCCGATATCGCAACGAACTGGTTGGAGAAGGCTCGCGCGCGAGCGAAAGCCGAAGGTCTCCAGGTCACGTTCGAAGAGGCGGATGCTGAATCGCTTCCTTACCGCGACGGCGAATTCGATGTTGTCGTGAGCTTGGTCGGAGCCATGTTCGCACCTCGTCCTGCTCTGGTCGCAGCGGAAATGACGCGCGTCTGCCGCCCGGGCGGGATGATTGCGATGGCCAATTGGACTCCGGAAGGGTTCGTCGGGCAAATGTTCAAGGCGATCGCCAAGTATATTGCTCCTTCGGGTATGCCGGCGCCAGTGCTCTGGGGGGATCCCGCCATCGTCCGCGAACGCCTGCGAGAGGGTATCGCTGAGTTGAGGCTTTCTCGCCGCCAGTACCGATTCGCCTATCCGTTTTCGCCCGGAGAAGTAGTCGAGTTCTTCCGGATTCACTACGGTCCCATGTCACGCGCGTTTGCTTCGTTGGACGCTGGCGGGCAAGGTAAGCTGCGCAACGAATTAGTCGCACTATGGTCTGCTCATAACAAAGCGACTGACGGAACCACTCATGTTGACGGAGAGTACCTGGAGGTGGTCGCTATCCGAAGTTCGAAGCGAGCAACGTCAAACGGAGTTGACCGTCAAGCATCAGAACGCGAGAGCATTCGGGCCACTTTCCTTGCAGATCGCATCGAGCAGGGTGCGGCTACGCTCGCCGGATTCGTCGCCGGACTTTCCCATCAGAATTGGAGCAGGCCCGTATCGTCGATTGACCGGCGTTCAGTCGGGACCGTAGTTCATCATGTCGCCTCCGTTTACCCGATCGAAATTCAGCTTGCGCAAACGATTGCGACCGGCAAGCCGGTGACCGATGTCACGTGGGAAGCGGTGGCCGACATGAACGCGAAACACGCCGGCGAGCACTCGACCGTCGATAGATTCGAGACACTGGAACTCCTGCGCAGGAATAGCCGCGACGCCGCGGATGCGGTACGAGCGTTTACCGACGAACAGCTGGATCGCGCCGCGCCGTTTTCCCTCAGCTTTGGCGCTCCTATGACGGCTCAGTTTGTCCTTGAGGATCACGCTGTCCGCCATAGCTGGCATCACCTGGCACGAATCCGAGCGGCTGTCCAGGAATGAAACTGCTCCGCTTTTAACGTGCCTCTTTCGCGGGCACGTTGGAAGTGGACGATCGTGGCAGCCCTAGCCACGAGCTCGCATAAGAACCTCCGCCCTTCTGAGATTCTAGGACAGGAGGAACACACTTTGGGGAATGAACTAACGGCAGCTGCTGCTGGGATTATTACGTTAGGCGGAGATCTGACCGTTAACCGGCTTGGGTATGGAGCCATGCGCATTACAGGGAAAGGCATCTGGGGCCCTCCGGAAAACAAAGACGAGGCAATTCG
>JBJMGJ010000329.1:0-6302 GCA_045807965.1 Bryobacteraceae bacterium
AGCTTTATCAGGAACGGCTCTTGCAAGCGAATGCGCTTGATTTCGACGACCTGCTACTTGAAACGGTCAGACTACTGAAGCATGACGAAGCCCTGCGGTCGCTGTACAACCAGCGATACGAGTTCGTGATGGTCGACGAGTATCAGGATACGAACCACAGCCAATATGAGCTGATGCGGCTCCTGACGGAGATGCGGAAGAATATCTGCGTCGTTGGGGACGAAGACCAGTCCATTTATGGATGGCGTGGTGCCGATATCCGGAACATTCTCGATTTCGAGCGTGACTATCCGAATGCGGTTGTGATCCGGCTGGAACAGAATTACCGTTCCACCAAGAACATTCTCGAAGCCGCCAGCGCTGTCGTCGCCAATAACAAGGAACGTAAAGGTAAGTGGCTCTGGACGAGTTCCGGAGACGGATCTAAGATCGGCTATTACGAGGCGCCCGATGGCGAGAACGAAGCGTTGTTCATTGCCGACACGATCGAGAAGATACTGGCGAAAAGTCCGCGAGACCGGGTAGCGGTACTCTACCGGACGAACTTCCAGTCCCGACAGATAGAAGAGGCGCTACGGCGCTACGGGCGGAAATATCTGGTTGTGGGCGGCTTCAGTTTTTACCAACGGGCCGAGGTCAAAGACTTGCTGGCCTATCTGAAAATTCTGCTCAGCCCGCAGGACTCCGTCAGTCTGCTCCGGATTATTAACAGTCCGGCCCGGGGAATCGGCAAGGGCACCATCGACCAGATGGAGCAGTATGCGCTGGAGAATGGCATGAGTCTGTGGAACGCGTTGCCCAGGATGCTCGAAGAGAAAGTCTTCCCGGGGCGCGCGGAGTCTGCCATCAAGTCGTTTCTCAATACCATCCAAAGCCTCTCGGAGGGCGTTCGGGAGCGGCCAGTCCACGAGACACTCCGGGACATCCTGGAGAAGACCGGATACGGCGCGATGTTGAAGGCGGACATTTCGCCCGAAGCCGAGTCGCGCTTGGGGAATTTAGAAGAGCTGATCAACGCCGCTGTAGAGGGCGCCGAGCGCGGCGAGACAGCGGCGGAGTTTCTGGACCATGCCGCATTGGTAGCGGATGCGGATTCGGTCGATCAGGAGGCGCCAGTCTCCCTGTTGACGGTCCACAACGCCAAAGGGCTGGAGTTTTCTAACGTTTTCCTGGCAGGCCTGGAAGAGGGGATTTTCCCGCATAGCCGATCCTTGCTCTCGGAAACGGGAATGGAAGAGGAGCGCCGGCTTTGTTATGTCGGAATGACGCGGGCGGAGAAGCGGCTTTATCTTACCTGGGCAAGGTACAGGCGCCGATTCGGCGGCTCGCAACCGGAAGCGTGTCTGCCCTCGCGATTTCTGAACGAAGTGCCCGTGGCGCTGCGAGAAAAGCTTTCACCGTATAGCGAACCGCAGGCGGACGAAGTGGATTTGTTTGCCGAACAGTCGGACGTTCGGCAATCGGTCAAGCGAAATCTGTACACCGGGAAGACCTATAACTCGGTCGAGAATATTGCACAGTTCTTTGCCGAGCGAGGAATGCCGCCGCCCTCCGGATTTGTTCAGAAGCTGGGAGGCCCGGCGAAAGCCGCCCCGCCTGGATCGCCGCCGCCCCGCCCCTGGTCTCCGCCCGCCAATCAAAGCGCATCCGGACCGGTATCGCTGCCTAAGCCGCCTTCCGGTGTCCCCACTCGGCATGCAGGCGCTCCTCCGGCGTCGAGACCCGCGCCGCTCCGTCAAGTGCCGGCACGCGGAGTTCGTTCGGGAGCCACAATTCACCACCCGAAATATGGACGCGGTGTTGTCTTACGGAGAGAAGGGGAAGGCGAGGATGCGAAACTAACAATTAGCTTTCCGGGCTATGGCCTGAAGAAAATTGTTGAGAAGTACGCAGGAATCAAAGTCGAAGAATGAATACTAAGCACGTTGAAGATCGAGAAGAGCGCAAAAAACTCAAGCGCACAGCCCGCAAGAAGGCGGCACCGAAAGCGAAGCGAGCTTCCGGAGAGGCGCGCGGCTCAAATAAGAAAAAAGTGAAAAAGCTGGTGAAGGGTCAACGGAAGCGCTAAAAATAGCGCTTCCGTTCCCTGTCAAGCTCTTAACCGTACCGTCCGGTTTCGCTCTTTCATCACGGTTCCGGGTGTGGCTAAT
This sequence comes from Bryobacteraceae bacterium, assembly GCA_045807965.1. GTDB lineage: Bacteria > Acidobacteriota > Terriglobia > Bryobacterales > Bryobacteraceae > Bog-105. The sequence goes on from JBJMGJ010000329.1 coordinate 2,151, forward strand.
TGGAAGCCCACCCGTTCCATTGCGCTTCGGATATAGTTGCTGCGCATACACCAGCGCCACACGTTTCCGGTGAGCAGATTTTCGATGCTGAGTAGCGAAATACCGACGTCGATGCCCACTACGTCCTGATTTACCCAGAGCTTCTGGTCTTTCCAGTTCGGATTGAAAGCGTCGGTAAAGCCGTATCGGCCGTACACTTTCTCCCCGTAGACGTTCTTCATTTCGCGAAGCACGGGAAGGCAGATATCTTTGGCAAACATGAGCGAACCCGCCGCAGCGCAGGGAACGAGTGTGCCATTGATGGGACCGGCGTAGGGTGGGCCGCCCCAGGCGACATAGCCGCCGGGACCGTCGGATGCCGTAATGCCCCACATATTGGGGCCATAATCCGCATAGCGGGACTGCAGGCTAAGGCAGAAATCCCGGTGAGCGTAGGTGGCGATGATGGAGTTCCGGAAGTAATCCAGGTAGGAGGGGTCGCCATCCTGCTGATGACGGAAATCAACCCAGGCGTGGGAAAACTGATGGGTAAATAGGGGTCCGCCGCCGACAAAGCTCCATTGGTCGAAGTGAACCTCGGGGCGAAGCCAGGCGTACCAGCTCTCGGCTGGTATGGGGTGCTTAGCGGATCCGATCGCCATCAGATACAGCACCGAGGCTTCGCTGTAGGCGCTCCACCGATGACTTATGAATCCAGAGCCCGGCATTGCTCCATGGCAGAGGAGAAGCGGGCTTCCGGCCAGCATCCAGGTAAAGTCAACGCGATCGAAGATCTGATGGGCGAGGGTCTGTATTTCACGGTCGGCGGAGAAGTATCCGGCAGCGGTCAGAACACCGCAAAGCAGCCAGGCCGTGTCGACCGTCGAAATCTCGGAGCCCAGGCGGCGCTGCCCGTTGCTCGCGTCCATAAAATGGTAATACCAGCCATGATCGTGAAACGCGTGAATCCAGAAGTAACGAAGCGTTGTTACGACACGAGCGCGAACCTGCTCTCTCGGCAACCACCCCCGGCTGGCGCCGATGCATAGAGCGGTAAGCCCGAAGCCAGTTGCGGCCGAACTCCCGACGTTATTGCCGGAATGGCTTCCATCGTTGCGAGCCCGGTCCATGACGATCCCGGTATGGGCGTCGGCCTGATCCCAAAAATAGCGGACGCACCTGGACGCAAAATCTTCGAGGAACGTCCGCTCGTCTGGAGTAACCGGCGATGAAGCTTCGGGGAAAGTTGCCGCTTTGCCGGAACGGCTCAGCAAGGCCAGTCCAGCGCTTGCGGCAAGGAAACCCCGCCGTGAGAGATCCCGAACATCGCGTCTCGCACTCATCGAAAGGTAGTGTACGGATGGAGAAGAATTCTCCAAGTATCTGATGCTACCGGCTCCCGGTAGGTTTAGATAACCTTTACGATTCAGTGCAAGTTTGTTGCCAGTGTCGAGTTCAGAAGCTGAATCGAGCCTGGAATTCGATCGTTCTCCCTCCCAGGGCCGATTGCGGCTGGCCGAACAGCGGATTACTGGTTCGTCCGTCCGTGCTGATCACTTGATCCGCCGAATTAGCCGTCTAAGGCGAAAGGATTGTCTTATTGAAGATATTGAAGAAGTTGGCCCGGATCTCGAATCGAGCCGCTTCGCCAAAGATGCCTAAACTCGGCAGCCCGAATGCTTTGGTCAGAGTAGTATCCACGTTGAAGAACTGCGGGCCTTGGAGGACATTGCGTCCTACCGAAGGCGCAGGAGGTATACCGGCGGTGGGGTAGGTAGGAACGGTGAAGTAAGCGAGGGCGCCTTTCGAAAAATTGCCGTTTGGCTGTTTGAAAGTGTCATTACTGTAGTCAGTACCCGCTCCGCCGAGGTAGGCGGCGGGTCGAAGATTGCAGTACCCGCTGTTGGGGTAAACGACGTTGCAACCCGTGTTGCTGTAGATCGGAGTCCAGGGGAAACCGGTGTGATAGTTCATGATTCCCGTGACTTGCCAGCCGCCGAGTATTTTCTCTTTCCAGTTGTTGTCCTTGAAGAAACGAGGACTGTACTCGCCGTAAACCTTGAACAGGTGACGCACGTCGAAATCAGCTGGCCCCCTCAGATACTGCCTACCATACGGATACTCGCCAAGGAAGATGTCATTGGACCCCTCGTCGACGGTTTTGCTCCACCGGTACTGAGCATCGATCTGGAACGATTTCGCAAAGCGGTGCTCCAATTCGGCAAGCAGGGCATTGTAATTTCCGTTTGTGTCGTTGGTGTAGTAATACAGGTTCTGGATGGTCGGATTCGAGCGCCCATAGAGGAAGTTCAGGTTGTTCTGGCGCGTGTAGTGCCGGCTCGAACTTCCCTGATAGCCCAATTTGGCTGTCCAGTTTCCGCCCACATCGTATTGCGTATCCAAGGAATAGCGGTACGTGTATGGCGTCGGTACAAAGGACGGGAAGCCCGTCACGCTCACTTGAGCGTTCCCAGCAGGCAGGTTGGTGTTGGGATCGAACGTCTGGCGAGCGTTCGGATTCGCGGGATAACCGGCAAACTGATTGACATTGTCCGGAAGAGCGTAAACGACGTTCGATCCGGTCAGAGTAAAGCCGGTGATCAGCGGCGGGTTCGCGCGGCCCTGTAACGTGATCGCTTCCTGCATGCGGTTGTAGCCAATCCCGAATCCACCGCGTACGACAAAGCGCTGACTAGCGGGATTAGGTCTCCAGGCAAAGCCGATTTGCGGACCAAAGTTCAATTTACTGCCGTTATAAAGATCCCCACCAACTCGAAGCGACAAACCGGTAAGCGGGTTGGGACCGGAACCCAGCACGACGTTGCTAATATTCCCGTACTTCTCACGAACGGGCTGGAAGTACTCGTAGCGCAAACCCAAATTCAAGGTTAAATTCGGCAAGACACGGTAGTCGTCCTGAACAAAGCCCGCATAAATGGCAGAGCGAATATACTTCGTTGCCGCCGACGGCTGGCCGGTCTTCGGGTCGAAGTTGCCTGCTTCCTGGTAAGGAGCGTCGTTGCCGAGACTCCAGATATTTCGGAAGGAGTAAGTTGGCCGAGCGGCCCCAGCGAGGCTATCCGCGTCCTGCTCCCAATACAAGTCGGCACCTACTTTGATTGAGTGATTGCCGGTGACGAGCGTTGCGGTGTCGCGGAAGTTGTAAGTTGTCTGGGCAAACACACCGGGGCCCGGCGCACCTAGAAACTGCAGGGCCACCGACCCAAATGTGTCCACATGCGCTTCCGGCAATCCCCACGGTTCCTGGGGATTACTTCCAATCTCATTGAAGTTCCAGCGAGTGACATTGAACCTTGCCTCATTGAGCAGATTCGAAGTAACCGTCCGATTCCAGAGGAGTGCGGCTGACTCATTGAGGCGATTACTATTCCATAAGTTCGCCGCGCGGACGGGACCGTTGTAGAACGTCTGATCCGAAGGAACGTAGTAAGTAGTGAAGGTGATCAGATCTCTCGAGGTTGCCTGATAATCGACTCGCCCGCTGTACTGTTGCGGCCGTAGCGTGACGGGGTTCACGGTTTGGACGTAGAAAACATCAGGAACGCCGTCCAGCCCCCCGCCAGCACCAAAGTTCCCGTTGTTTACATAAGCGGGATCTTGCGCGCCTCGAGCTAAACCCCGCAGAGGTGAACCGACATCCAGACCCGCGTACCGTCCATTCGAGAACACGGGCTGACAGAGCGTCGCTGAGCTAATGCCGGCATCCCCGCAGGTCTTCGTTACGATCTGGTTGGCCGCTACCGCCTCGCCGGGGTAGTTTGCGTATCGGGCCGCATAACTGTTAGGTGATGCGCCGGCAACGCCGGATAGAAACTGCGGAGTCTCGTACCAGTTCAATCCGGTTGAGGACGAGCTGCTCAGCAGAGTTTCATACGAGAAGAAGAAGAATAACCGATTCTTGATAATCGGTCCGCCAAGGCCACCGGCCCACTGGTTGAATCTATCAGTATTCCTTTGTACAGGGTTGTTCGGACCGTTATACCGCTGGTAGGCATTGAGCCCTGGGCGGTCTGCCTTGAACAACGCGCTTCCATGAAACTCATTCGTGCCATTGCGGGACACCACCAACACTTGCGCGCCGCTGTTACGGCCATTCTCAGCACTATAAGGATTCGATTGGACGGTCACTTCTTTGACCGACTCTTCGTTTGG
>JBJMGJ010000330.1:0-7307 GCA_045807965.1 Bryobacteraceae bacterium
AATCATGCTATCGTGTGAGGATCACAGGAGCGTGCAATGCCGAAGAGCACCTTGCCGGATTCTTTCGAAACGGAGCAGGCAAGTCGATGGCATGTGCAGCACCGGAACTCGACACCATCACGATCGCCGGCGCCGGTTTTGTCTCCTGCGAACGTTCATCACGCTGAAGGCGTTCGGAGACTCAGCGGCCCTTCCAGGCAGGCGTTGATATTGCAGATGCAGCGTACTCATGGAAATGCTTACGTTGAGCGCCTGTTAGGTAGGGCGTCGGACAAAGCGGCGACACTAACCACTCCGAGTTCAACGCTGCAGCGCTGCGCGTGCACTGAGGTTGAACACGGTAATGAAGAATTGCAAGGATTGGCTGGACCCGACAACGCGAATGACGGAGTGACCTCTACTTTCGCAAGCCGCGGGCTGAAAGCTACTGCTCCCCGACCGGATTCGACGGTTCAAAGGGTTGCGGGTGTGGACGATGCCGCGGAGGCGGCAACGTTAACGCAGGTTCTCATGAACTGCATCACCGGCGCGCTTGGCACCATAGTGCTCGATGAACTGATCCAGGTGGGTAGTTGGCTGTGGAAGGGCGGTAAGTTCCGGCAGAACTGGTGCAAGACCCTGATCAGCGCTTTGGGGGGCTGCATATTCGGTGTTGCCGGCGGGGCTTTCGAAAGAATGTTCTTGATGGATGGTGCGGCTAAAACCACCTCCGGTATTCTCCAGTGGCTGATTCGAAAAGCACAGGCGGCCGGCTACACAGCCGTCGCAGGCAAGTTGGGTTTGATCGTCGCGAAAGCTGGGTGCGATCAAGCGAATGATGCTGTGTCCGACAGTTCACCCGACACTTCAGATCAGAATCAGCAGGTAACGCAGGCCGACCAGACTTCGCCGGACGCCTCCGGCGCTGATTCAAATCAAGCGCCTGATTCTCCCGAACCCCAGGAAGACAACCAGGAACAGGCGGCTTGACGCGTCATTGTGTCGATCTTCAATTCCGGTACGATCAAATCATCCGGACACATTGACCCAGCGGAGTAGGAAGCGTCGGGAATTGCTCAAGGCTCAAGTGGAAACCGAACCCGGAAGCGTTTGCCAGAACTACTCTCCTGAACGTTGAACTGTCCTCGCAATTGCGAAGTAAGCGTCTTCACCAGATAGAGACCCGTCGCTTCCCCTGCTCCAGACCCCCATTCACCCGGCAATGGCACGCCGTCGTCGATAACATCCAAGATTGCGTAACCGAGGGCATCCGCGGTCCCAAATGGTTCCCGTTCGTAGCTCAACGTCACACTGACTTTTCCGCGCTCTCTTTCGCCAAATGCGTGCTCGAGGGCATTGGCCGCGAGCTCATTTGCGATCAGCGCGAGCGGGATGGCTTTATCGATGCCCACAGCCATATCAGCTGCTGTGATCTGTATCTCAACTCGATGCGAGATGGCGTATTCCGCCGCGAGATCGCGAACGAGGGAAGTTAGATAGGACCCGAAGTGAACCATAGCCAGATCGGGCGTACTGTCATTTCCGAAAACCCCTGCAATCGCTCGCACACGGTTCTGAATCGTCCGAATCGCCCTCCCTACGTTTGGATCAGTCGTTCGGCTCGCTTGAAGGTTGATAACGCTCACGAGAGTCTGCAGGTTATTCTTCAGCCTGTGGTGAAGGTCTGATACAAACCTGATCCAGTCACGGCCTTCGTCTGGGGCTCCGCTAGTATCCACCGATAACAGACTTCACGGACGGGCAAAGTGCAACGTCGCAAGTTCCTGGAAGCTGGTTTTGCCGTACGGCTTGGATAATCGAGGTGCGTGCGCTAGCGTTTCGGGTAGCATTTGCCCTGAATATCCGGTCGTCAATAGGATAGGAACACCGCTGGCAATCAGGCGCTGTGCAAGCAGCACGCTGTTCTCAGTCCCGAGTCCGAAATCGAGGACCGCCCCGTGCACTTCCGTGCTCTCTAGCAGCTCCGTGGCGGCACTCACCGTGCTGACCGGTCCCACCACTTCTCCGCCGAGACTCTGGATAATGTTTCCCAATTCCATTGCGACCAGGAATTCGTCTTCGACGACGAGGATTTTGAGTCCGTCAAGAGATCTCGATGTTGTCATGCTGGTATCGCGCTCTCGACAACAAGTTCTTCTGGCGGAAGCTGGATTTTGATAATACACTCCACTCCGTCAGGGCGAAACACGAGGTGTGACGATCCGCCGAACAGGTAAGGCAGGCTTTTCTCGATCACCTGAGTGCCAAAACCATTCCGGGCCTTCGTGGGAGGAGCGAGAGTTCCGTGTTCTCTCCATCTGAAGGATAAGGGCACTTTCCTGTCTCTCATTGGCTCCACGCCCCATTCCAATTCTACTCGGCCGTTTGCGGCATTTTCAGACAACGCCCCGTATTTTGCCGCGTTCGTGGCCAACTCGTGAATGGTCATGGCGAATGCGTGCGAGGCGCGGTCCGAGAGGCGTACTTGAGGGCCGGATGCGGTAAATGTCAAGCCTTCGCTTGCCCCGGCCGCTTGCAGCTCAAGCCGTACGATCTCTCCCAGTCGCGCCGAAGCTTCAGATTCCCGAACGAGTAGCTCCTGCGTCCGAGCCATCGCATTCAACCGGCCGTCAAACGACTCAGCGTAACTCTCCAATGAAGAAGCGCCCTGCATCGTCAGCTGCGACAGGGAATGTACTTTCATGAGCAGATTCTTAACCCGATGCTGCAGTTCCGCGAGAATTACTCTTTGTCGGGCAGCCGCCCGTTTGGCCTCGGTCGCGTCCTCGATTATCAGCAGAATCAGCTTGAGATGGTCGATACGACGGGCATTCAATACCATGACGCGCTGGCCGATTTCCCGGAACGTGTGCTCTACCTCGAAGTCATCGAAGCTCTCGTTCCTGGGGAGGATCTGCTCCAGTAGTTCACGGAGTCGAGGTAAATCCCATTCCCCGTTTCCCAAGTCATAAATGTAGCGCCCCTCCGTTTCGTCCGGCTTGACTCGAAATGTCGCGTAAAAGGGAGCGTTGGCTTTCTTGACCCGCAGTTCCCAATCGAGAACGAGAAACGGATTGCGAAGCGTCTCGACGATCTTCTCGGCGTATTCCTTTGCAAATTCAAGCTCCGTGTTATCGCGGATTGCGAGGACGAACCGAGGCTCACCGCCTTCAGGGCGCACGGAATTGACATTCAGGAGCAGCACTCGCCTACCGATATCTTCGAAATCGTGATCCAGACGATAATCCTTAACGGGGGCGTCATTGCTGATCACTCCATCAATCAAAGTGTGCAGCGCGGGAATATTGCAAAGCCCGTTCTGCAGTTCGTAAAATCTGCGCCCGACTGCCTCCTTCAGATTGATCCTGAAAGCCTGACAGAAAGCTGCGTTCGCCGACTCGATTACCACGTCCTTGCTGAGGATGAGAATCGGATCCTGAAGAGTCGAGGCGAAAACCTCGTAAGCCGAGGCCGATTGCTCGCTCCGATCGGAACTACTATCGCGGACCGGAATAGGCTTCGAATTTTGCACCGGGAGTTAGGCTCGCAAAAAGGTCAGTTGAAGCAGATCACTTCCACTAATACTACGATCAGCGACACCGAATTGTCGACCCAATCTGATTTCGATACCGCGTTCGCGTCTGAAGAACTGTTCAGAGCGCGGATTTGTTTCATTCCCGCGCACTCGCTCCCACACTGGCCGAACTTTCGAGTATTCGGGCAATCGCGGATTTCAGTTCCGTGGTTCGATACGGTTTCGACAAGAAGGAGCCTCCGAGTTCTCGAGGGGTCGCCTCGTCAAAAGTTGCGGCATAAGCGGTGACGTAAACCACGGGCGTATCCTGCTCGGCGTGAATTCGGCGCGCGGCTTCGATTCCATCTATCGAGCCTTCAAGACTCACATCCATAAGGACCAAGTCAGGTTTAAGATCAATCGCCTTGGCGACTGCTTCTTCGCCCGTAGTTGCTGTTCCAATCACCGTATGTCCCATGCGTTCCAAGCGGTGCTGCAGGTCGAGTTGAACAATAGGTTCATCCTCAACGACGAGTATCCTCGCGTTCACGACGATTGCTCCTTTTCGGTCTTAGGGGCCGGAAACGAGATTGCGAACCGCGTACCCCCACGTGGATCGAGTTCCACCTCCCCTTGTAGTTGTTTGGCGAGCACGGACACGAGTTTCAATCCAAGGGAGGTGTTGGTTTCAATCGTGAAGTCATCTGCCAGCCCGATGCCGTTGTCGGCAACTTCGAGAAACGCTCGTCCCTTGTGAGACCGCAGTGAAATGAGGATCTCACCAGATCTTCCATCGGGAAACGCGTGCTTAAGCGCATTCGTGAGCAGTTCGTTCACGATAAGGCCGCACGGAATTGCTTTCGCGATGTCGAGCCTAAGGTCGTCCGCACGGAGATCGAAATGTATTCGGCTCTGATCTACGCCATAGAATGAGAACAGACTTTGAACGAGACGTTTGAGATACAGATTGAAATCGACCCGCGCCAAGTCTGGGGACCGGTAGAGCAGTTCGTGGATATCACCGATAGTACGCACCCGATTAACCGCTTCGTCGAACATCGTCCGGGTCGTATCATCTTCTACTGAATCAGATTGCAGTGTAAGCAGACTCGTGATGACCTGAAGATTGTTCTTGACCCGGTGATGAATCTCCTTCAGCAGTAGTTCCTTCTCCGCTAGCGAATCCGCCAATTGCGGACTAGCGCGCCTCCGTTCAGTCTCATCGCGCATGATCTTCGCGAAACCGCGAGGTTTGCCTTGGCCGTCGTCGATGCGGGTAAGCACCCCACTGCACCAGAACCGGGAACCGTCTTTTCGACGATGCCAGCGTTCGTCCCCCGCTCGACCATTGCCCCGTGCTTCGCTGATCTCTTTCTGCGGCACGCCATTCGCAACGTCTTCCGGCACAAAGACCAATGCGCTTGGTCGTCCGAAGACCTCCATCTTCGTGTAGCCAAGCAAACGTTCGGCGCCTCCGTTCCAGGAAACGATGTGACCTTGCTCGTCCATTTGAAAAAGAGCATAATCGCGCACGCTCTCTACGAAAAGGCGAAAGCGTTCTTCGCTTTCCCGCAACGCTTGTTCCGCTTGCTTACGCTCCGTGATATCCACACAGGCGCCGGTCAGCCGCTCCGGCTGGCCGTGTTCATCGAGTAGCACGTCGCCTTGGTCGAGTAGCCAGCGCTCGGTGCCATCAGGGCGGATTACCCGGAATTCGGTATTCAAGTGTATTCCTTCCGTCCGAGTTTGATCGAAAGCTGCGACGACGTTTGCACGGTCATCAGGATGGACAAGGGCATAAAATTCCTCAATCGTTATGACTCCATCGTGCGGCTGTAGTCCAAACAAGGACCGGAGGCTTTCGTCCAACGTGTCCTTGTTTGGCCGTATCTCCCAATCCCATGTACCCATGCGCGCGGCGTGGAGCGCGACCCGGAGTCTCCTCTCGGACTTCTCTAATGCCTCTTGCGTACGCTTGTGTTCGGTGCCATCCTTGATGATTTTGGTGAACCCGGTGAGCGTACCCGCACCATCCCGAATGGCGGTGAGAACTCCTTCGGCCCAGTAAACATCACCGTTTTCACGCACCAGCCAGCGGGTATTATCGGCTGATCCGTTTCGCTTGGCCACTTCCAGCTCATTTTCTGGAACTCCCCGCTTCCGATCCTCGGCTGAAAAGAGGACTGCGTGTGGTTGCCCCAGAATCTTGGCACTCGTGTAGCCGTTGATTTTCTCCGCTCCCCGATTCCAGCTGCTTACGGTTCCGGCAACATCCAAGGTAATGATCGCTAGATCTGTCACGCCGGCCACCATGACCTGAAATTGCTCGCAGGCCTCACGAACGGCATCCTCCCGCTGCTGTCCGGCTCGGTCTCTTTCCTGCTCCTGATCCCGCTTAAAAAGCGCTAGCTGAATCACCGCGGCAAGTTCTCCGGATTTTGCGGGCTTCATGACGTAACCTAGCGGCTCAGTATCTTGGGCCCGATCCAAAAGGTGCCGGTCCGAGTGGGCACTCAGGTATACGACAGGAACTCCCAGTGGCTGTAGCTGCTGGGCTACGGAGATGCCGTCCATATGGCCATCTAAGACGATGTCCATGACGACAAGGTCGGGCCGGCTCTGTCGACCTTCGTGAATGGCTTGCTCTCCAGATGCCACGATACCCACAATCTCGTAACCGTTCGAAACGAGCGTCTGTCGCAGTTGCTCTGCCACAAGTGCTTCATCTTCAACAATGAGGATGCGTTTATGCGCCACGAAGTCTCCTAAATTGCCTCTTATCAAGCAAGTAAGGTGAAGCCGGCGGCCGCCGGTCAACGACGCACTCCCCCAACGAGCCTACGGAGAGCGTCCTGCTTACCGTTTAGACGCGCTCGAATCTGAAGTGAACGCCAGCGAAAACTACTCACACGGCGGTCGGTCTCAGCAATTATCGGAAGCAGATCATTCATAGAACCTCGTAATACCCTTAGTCCAGATGCTTCGTTCGGCACGCGACTCAGTCGCAACCGTGATCGCGGTTACGCATCTCACCTGAGAAGACTCGAGGCACGGCCCTCAGTCGGACCGAAAAACAAACCGATGCACGTCTACCCGTCCCGCCCGCTTAACCTGGCCTTTGTTGCGGCTGTCCTGCTCGCGGCGAACCTCCCTGCCGAGCCCGTGCCTGTTCGGCATCGGCAGGGCTCCGCCCACGGTTTTGTCGCACTGAAAACTCTCGAAGGCACTCGCATCGCCACTGGTGACGTGACCCAAGTGGTTCATGGCGATCGCGTCACCTCGCGACTTGTCTTTCGTTTCCGGGACGGGTCTATTGATGACGACATCACGGTCTTTACCCAGCGTGGAACCTTCCGTCTGATCACGGATCACCACATCCAACGTGGCCCTTCCTTCCCCAAACCGAGTGACGTCCTCATCAACGCCTTGACCGGACAGATTGCTTCTCATACAAAGGACGGAACGGTCAGGCAGGACCACCTGGACCTGCCGCCCGACGTCTCTAATGGCCTTCCGCCTAACCTCCTGATGAACATACTTCCCTCGGTACCCGAGACCAAACTCTCCTTTGTTGCTCCAACTGAGAAGCCGCGGCTGATCCAGGTCTCGATCAAGCCTGCCCGCGAGGTAGCATTTACCATCGGAGGATCGAAGCGCAAGGCCGTGGACTTTGTGCTGCACCCGGAACTCGGCGGTATAACGGGGATAATTGCTCCGATCGTCGGTAAGCAGCCCGCTGATTTCCATATTTGGATAATGACGGGCACTTCGCCGGCGTTCATCCGCGAAGAGGGACAACTGTACGAGGGCGGCC
>JBJMGJ010000331.1:0-5090 GCA_045807965.1 Bryobacteraceae bacterium
CAGTGCGAATCGGTTATATACTGGACCGTGCCGGGAAGCTCCCATGCAAACGCCCGGCCGATAAACTCGTCGGCCGCAGCGAGGACCTGCTGTGGAGAGAACACGGTACGTCCGTTGTGTGAAGCGTCGAGCTCGATCGCAGCGAACGGGCCGGATGCGCCCAAAGAGGAGATAAGATGCCCAAGTCAGATTCAGAAAAGAGTCTCGGATTGAATCGTCGCCAACTGCTGTTGTCGGCCTCAGCAGGTATGGCGCTGGCAGGACCCGCGTCCAGTTCAGACGCCAGAAGTGTCAATGCCCTGGGGGCAAGCTGCAGTACGCCGCGATCGGCTGTCGCGAAGACCCAATACGGGAAGGTGCGCGGCTATGTCGAGGACGGGGTGCTGACCTTCAAAGGCGTCCCATACGGCGCCAATACCGGAGGCGAGAACCGCTGGCTCCCGGCCAAGGCGCCCAAGTCGTGGGACGGCGAGTACCCGGCCCTTACCTATGGCGCCAATTGCCCGCAGCGCCTGCACAACTGGACGAGCGAACAGACCTTCCTTCAGCAGTGGACCGACGGCTGGCAGAGCGAGGATATGCTCAAGGTGAACATCTGGACACCCAGCCTGACGGGCAAACGCCCAGTGATGTTCTACATTCATGGGGGCGGCTTCACGTTCGGTTCGGCCTATGAACTCGCCTCGCAGGACGGGGCGCAGATGGCCCGGCATCACGATGTAGTGTCGGTGACGGTCAACCACCGCCTCAACGTTCTCGGATTCCTCGACGTGTCCGTTCTAGGCGGATCGGCATACGCCGATTCCGTGAATGTGGGGATGACGGACCTGGTGGCGGCGCTTCGCTGGGTCCGGGACAACATCGCCAATTTCGGCGGCGATCCGGACTGCGTCATGATCTACGGCCAGTCGGGAGGGGGCTCGAAGGTCACCACGCTGCTCGGGATGCCCTCAGCGGAGGGAACGATCCACCGCGCGTCGGCGCAATCCGGAGGCGGCGGCAACCCTCCCGGCGCCGAGGAATCGAGGGAGTACGCCAAACAGGTGATCGCCGAACTCGGCGTCAGGGACATTGCCGCACTCCAAAACATGGAATGGGCCAAGTTGAATGACGTCAGCAATACCGTCGCAGCCCGGATGAACCCGCCGGGGGGCTTCGGTGGGCCGACCCCAGCGCCGGGTACGGCCAAACCGCGGGTCGGCTCGGGGCCGACCGTGGACGGTCGCCTCATCACCATGCGGTCCTTCTTCGATGGCGCGCCGGACATTTCGAAGAACGTACCCCTGTTGTTCGGCTCGGTGAGCGAGGAAGGGAACTCCATGCTTTCCCGGCCAACGGAAGCCGAGTGGCTGGCCACACTCACCAAAAATTACGGTGAGGCCAAAGCCAAGGCGCTGGTGGCGGGCCTGAAGAAAGCGCATCCGGAGAAGAGCATTCGTACTCTGTCCTATATGTGCGGGAGCAGTGGGTTGAACAGCCTCAACATGCGCAACAACGTCACGCGCATGGCCACCATGAAGTACAACCAGAAGGGCGCCCCCGCCTACGCGTGGTACTTCACCTGGCAATCCCCGATGTTGGAAGATGCGGGAGCCTGGCACACGGCGGAGTTGGCCTTCTGCTTCGACAACACCAAGCGAGCCGAACAGGGGACCGGCAACGGGCCAGAGGCTCAGGCCCTGGCGAAGAAGATGGCGACGGCTTGGGCCAATTTCGCGAAGACAGGCAATCCCAGCCAGCCCGGTTTGAAGTGGGAGCCGTTCGACCCGACGCGGAGCCAGACGATGGTGTTCGATAACAACTGCCGGATCGTGGACGATCCGGAAGGTGAAGTGCGCAAGATATTGCTGACCTGACACCGAGCACTTTCTTTCCTATGTGATCGCGTCAGGAAAACTCTACGCGCGAACCATAAGAGGTAAGCGCTCGATTATCGCCGGTGGCGGCCAGCGCGTCAGATCAGTGCGCGCGCGGTTGCAGTCACTAAGAAATGCGGCTATCCGCCACCGTGTCTTCCCTCGACGGTTGCGATAGCCGCCCTGAGCAAATGTTCGTTCCTCAGTTCTCAAACAGCAGCGGCGCGAACTCATGCAGGCTGCGTCGCCAGCTCAGCCACTCATGAGCGGTCATTGGCGATTCGTAGAATACGGCCCTTATTCCCGCTTTCGTCAGATCCTCGGTGTTCGTTTTCGCCGAGGCGCCGTTTTCACGGCTGCCGTAGCTCGCAAACACAAGCTTCACTGTCTTCTTGAACTCGGCCATGTCTTTGATCTCCGACGTCGCGATGCTGCCGCCACTGAACATTCCGATGTAGGCGAATTTGTCGAGATGGGCAAGAGAGATGCCGTGGGTATATGCACCCCCCATCGAAAGACCGGCCAGCGCGCGATGCGACTGGTCCGCGAGGGTGCGGAAATTGGCGTCGACCCAGGGAATGATTTCGCCTATGAGCGCATGCTCGAACGGAGTGTCAGTCATCATGAAGCCTCGGCCGCGTCCCGGAGCGCCGGGTCCGCCGGGGCCCGCCGCGCCCGGTTGACCTGCGGCCGCCGGCCCACGACCAGCGCCCGGAGGGCCACCACGTCCAGGGGCGGCTCCACCGGTCACGAGGTAACTGTTGGACATCACTATGATGAACGGTTTAGCTTTGCCCTCCGCGATGAGATTGTCCATGATCAAACCGGCGTGCCCCTGCGCGCCCCAGCCGTGATCGTCTTCCCCGGCGCCATGTTGCAGGTAGAGAACCGGGTAGCGTTTGGAACCCTTCTCATATTCGGGCGGCGTGTAGACGTAGATCTCTATCGTGTGCTTCGCGACCTCGGAAACGAGGTGAACCTCCCGCAACTGACCATGAGGCACGTTCTTCATGGCGTAGAAATCCTCATCGTGAGCTGGGATTTCCACTCCGCTGCCCCAGCGGCTCGAGCCATAGAACATCACCGAGCCGGGATCGGGGATGGAAGCGCCATCGACATTGATCTGGTAATAGTGGAACCCTTCGTCCTGAGCGTTCGACACGCCCGTCCACACGCCGTCTTCCCCTTTGGTCATCGGGTAATGGCCCCCGCCGATATCGAGGGTCACGTTCTGAGCGTTTGGGGCCTTGAGTTGCGTGCGCACGCGCCGTTGAGAATTGACTTCGGGATATTGTTTGCCCGGCTGGTTCAGCGCCGATGGCTTGAAATCCTCGATTGGCGGAGTCTTGTCTATCTCGACCGGTGGCCTGGCGCCCGGCCCGGCGGGCGCCGCGGCAGGCTGCTGCGCAGTCGCCGACATAGCTGAGAAGATGAGCACGATACTCAGAACAGTGTTTTTCATTAAAGCTCCTGATCATTCGGACGGAACGGAATTGGGGCGAGGCCTCGAATAGCCCTTGCCGCCACATTCGACTTTACGCCATCGGGTCATCTCATGCAAAAGGCTTGCATGCTGAGAAGGGACACCATGCGCGACTGGCGAGAGCACACAAAGTCTGGGCTATACCTGCTACGTCCCGGAGCCGAGTATATTGGCACTGCTCGGTTTTACGCTGGTCGGGTAGGAACGTGTAATTGGCTGGGTCAAGTGACAACCCGATGTTGCGCACAGAATCGAGTTGCATCTTCTCCCGAGTAGATGTTGTTGGACAACAGATAGTTCGGACCCACCAGCGCCTGCGCTCGCCTTTCCAGTTTGGCGGCTAATACGGTGAAATCTTCGTCCGTGTAACGGTATCGATACCCGGACCTACCATGGAGCCGCCAATAGAGACGATTCCCATAAACAGGGTCCGACTGAAATGGATCCACACAATGAACGAGGTTGTTCTCAGTGCACAAGTCCCGAACCAGAGAAGGGCTGCAGGCATCTCCTCACGGCTCCCAGGCAAGAGTCTGTTTACCACGGTCGATCTGTTGGAAGAACTCTTTGAAGTTGAGAACATTTTCGCGGTTGGGGAGGAAGGATTTGGGACACTGAAACACGATGACTTCTGCCTGAAGAATCTCGGCTATTTCTTTCGTGCGGTGCCCGCCAGCCATACCTGTTCTGTAGGACGGAAGCTGCCGTAGAGGTCTCGCCTGTGGCGCTCACCTTTGATTTCAGCCGTCGATAGGTGGGGCTTGCAGGCGTGTGTGTTATCAGTTGCCAGGCCTTCATGCAAAAGCGGAAGTCAGGAGGCGCTTTGGCCCTCCATCGCGCGGCTACAACGTTGGATGGAGGTTCGTAAAATGTTGTCTGAAGCTCGATGATTGGAAAGCGTCGGACGTCACGGGCCTGGGCTCCGGTCCAGCCACAGCAGCCGACGAACAGCCGAGCCTGCCCAACCTCAACAAGGTTATAAGGTGATTTTCGGCTAAGGTCAGGATCAAACACCAGATTTTCGGAGTGATTGTTCTAGGTTCCGACTTCGAAAATCGTGGCCAAAGACGTTCGCAAGAGCCAGGGACAGAACGGCCAAGTCTCCGCCGTGTATGCCTGGTCAGCGGTTTGTAACAGTCTGGAGCTTTTGGAGGAGGATGGCATAGCGTCGTCCCGTTTGCATCCGCTCGGCATCTTTTCCGCCGAGTCGCTCATTGGCCTCGCGTAGATGTTCCAGAGTATTCTGCACGGCAGTTGCCAGCAGTTCAACCTCATCAGCGTCAAAGCTCGGAAGAGAGACCATCGCACATCATTATGCCAGCAATTCAGAGCACCGAAGCTTACGCTGATGCCCGAGACGCACGTTACATTCACTTGGCGGTGAAGAAAGGAAAGGGCGAGATGACGCAGGCGCAAGAGCTGCAAGGGGAGATGGAGCCGCTTGTTCCACAGGATCGCCAGCATTGATTTCGCGGAGATGCGAGCTTCCTCGATCGCATTCGCGTTGGTATTCCTGTAACTTGGGCGTGAGTCAGCTGACTATTGACAATCGCATAATATAGTGGAACAAAAATAAAGGTGGGCGGATTCTTGTATGTATATGGGAAACCCGCGTGGTGTGGCGCGAGATTTTAATGCCCTAGAAGCGAGGCGCATGGATGCATTGGCGCTGCTGCGAAAAGGGCTGAACAATAGCGAGATCGGGCGCCAACTAGGCGTCGTTAATCAGACGGTGAGCCGGTGGCGGAAAG
>JBJMGJ010000332.1:0-20986 GCA_045807965.1 Bryobacteraceae bacterium
ACACACGAATGAGCGACCACGGCCACAGGCTTGCGCCAGGGCAGGGCCGCATGTGTGTAGCTATTCAAGTGAACAAGGTCGCAGCGGAATTGAGAATCGAGTTCTAGTAACCGATAGCCCGAAGCATCTACTTCCGCCCACGAGTTCGGCTCCCATTCGAGCGCAAAGCTTTCTTCAGCAAGTGAGACGCGAGGCAACCGTCCAAGCTCATCGCGTTGTTCTTCAGACGGTGCGGGACCAAGAACCGCAACCATCACCTCGGCTCCGCCCTCGACTAAACAGCGAACGAGATCCACCGTGTATTGCCACACGCCGCCGACTGCGTCGGCCGTCATCAAGATTCTTACTGGCTTTCCGTCAGACTCTGCTCGGAGACTAGCGAGCATGCGAAATTGCTTCCAGCTCAATGAGCTGCCGCGGCCTCTGTTCTTGGATATCGCTGAAGGAGTTGAAGCCATTGAGATAAGCCTCGTGTGCCCGTTCCCAGGCAAAATCGTCCGGCGGCCCCCAGGTGCGTGTGTACTCGGGAGAACCGGGATACGGGAACAGTGGCACCGGCTTATTGGCCCAGACGCCGGCGGTATCGAGTCGTTGCCGCCAAGCCTCAACCGCCTCTGCGTCATCCTCCGTCATGGCGAGCAGATTCGCCTGGACGAACGGGACCAGGCGCTTTGCAAAAATGAGCCGGTCACTCAACTCGTCGGTCGACATTTTGCATTTCTTGTCCAGGTAGGCACGACCGGCTTCGGTGATGCTCTCGACACCGGCTTCGATGGAAACGCAACCCGCCTTTGCCAGGGCACGGACCGCGTCCTCGTTCCACAGGTCGATGCGAGTCTGAACACCGATCTTGATCTTCCTCTCCGCGAGCCCGTTCAAGAGCTGCATGTCGGGAAGAAAGATCTCGTCGATGAAGTAGACGTATTCAATGCCTTGACAAATCAAAGCGTCCAATTCGTCCAGAACGACGGGCACTGGTCTTTTGCGATAGTTGTTGCGGAAGTTATCCTTCGCGCAAAACGTGCAGTGATAAGGACAGCCGCGCGATGCTTCCATCTCCGCGCCTGGACCCAATGGCTCCGCATCGAACCGGTGGTGATGGTGCCGGTGCCTGGCGACCGTCCCGTCGAGCCAACGGAGGCTCGGCAGTTTCTTCATGTCCGAGGCACGGTTCGGACCTCGCTTAATGACCTCGTCTCCGTCCCGGAACGCCACCGAGGGAATCGAGGCGGGGTCGCCGGCGAGGAACGGCAGCACTTCTTCGCACTCGCCCATCACAACGTAGTCCGCACGAAGCTTGCGCAGAACCGGCGCGGGAGTGGTGGATCCATGCGGGCCGACAACCACAAGTTTGCCGGCAACCGGCCGGAGCAACTGACTCAGCTCCATGGGGATTCGAATTTCCGGCGGAGCACAGCGCCAAAACAGATAGCTCGGCGCTGTCGTGATGACGGTGAAATCGGGAGCAAACGCCTGAACTCGATCGAAGATCTCGGACGATGTCAGGCCATCGAGTTGGCCATCAATGATTTCGGCACTGTGACCACTCTGTTCAAGAAGCGCCTTAGAGTAGTTCAACTCGAGAGGCAGATGAGGTTCACGGCATCCGAAATAAATGCTGCCTTCGAAACTCCAGGCCGGATTGACTAATGCAAAGCGCATGCTTGTCCGCTACCCGACAAGTCCTCTCGATGCCAATTGATGACTCATCTCATTGAAATTGTCGTGAGCAGTTTGCAGATCAAGCCAGGTAGCAAGATCTCGCATCCCCTCTTCAAGAGACATCTTGGCGCGGTAGCCCAGGATTCTTGTCGTCCGGCTCAGATCCGGGAAACAGTGTCGAATGTCTCCCACCCGATACTTACCGGTGATCTCTGGTTCGATGCTCGAGCCCAAGACCTTCGCCAAGCGCGAAGCGACGTTCTCGATCGAGACACTCTCGCCTGTGCCGACGTTGAAGATCATGTCCTTTGCCGCCTCGACTTCGAGCGCAAGCCGGCAGGCCTGGGCCACATCGTAGACGCTTACAAAGTCCCGCAACTGCTGGCCGTCTTCGAAAATAATCGGCCGTTTGCCGTTCAACAGGCGAGATGCGAAATTGGCGAGAACTCCCGTGTAAGGGTTTGAGAGCGATTGAAATGGGCCGTAGGCATTGAAAAACCGAAGCGCCACAGTGGGTATTCCGTACGCTCGCCCCATGATCAGGCACATCTGCTCCTGGTCGTATTTGGACAAAGCGTAAATCGAGGCGAGGGACGGCTGCTTCGTTTCGGGCGTAGGTACAGGTCGAAGGGTCTCACCCTCCAGAGTTTTCATCTCCCACTGTCGTTGCTTCAGCTGCTCCGGCGTGCGAATCGCGTGAGGGTACGGCTGTCCGTCAGCGCTCAAATACAATCCCTCACCGTAGACGCTCATACTTGAAGCCACGATGAGCTTTGAGACCGGCTGCTTGATAATCCGCTCGAGGAGAACCGCGGTACCAGAGTTGTTCACGCTCGTGTACTCAGCCACCTGATACATGCTTTGGCCGACACCGACAAGCGCCACAAAGTGATAAACGGCATCTACACCTAATAGTGCTTCGTCGACGGTCTCGGGATTTCGTACGTCACCCAAAATGAATTCGGCGTCTGGATGCAGATATTCCGGGCGTTCCGGCCGTTCCCCGTGTACCTGGGTAACTAAACTGTCGAGAACGCGGACGTGATAACCCGCTCGGATAAGCTCAGCGGCGACGTGAGATCCGATAAATCCCGCGCCACCCGTGATGAGGACGGTACCCTTCATAATGCGTTTTTTCCTTTTTGGTAGGAGCAATAACCGCAGCTGCTGGATGGTTCTTGAGTGACGAAGCGAGGCCAATGGCCAAGCCGGGCAATTGAATCCCACTCTTTGTCGTCGTCGCTCATGAATAAATGTGCATGGTCCCTACTGTCAGAAGCCCTAACTCGCAGCTTTGTTACTACTTACCTTTTCAAAGGGTCTATTTGCACCAGTAATGTTACGAGGAACCGTACTTTCTGACCATCTGTGCGCAAAACTCAGCATACTCTTGGGGATCTCTGGGCGGGCTTGTGTGGTTCGGCCGTATGCCGGCGTGCTCGGGGGTAAAGCAGCAGGTGGCCGTCACTTCAAAGGGGTCCAGCAGTTTCATTTGATGATCGAACCACTGCTCCGCGTTGGGACGGCCGTAATCAGCCCAACTGAGCCCCGTGCGAATTTTGCGCACACCAAGCGTTTTCAGCTTCGCCACTCCGTCTTCCAACCGGTGGTCTTCAAAGTGAAACCACTGACAGATGCCCATGGCGGGAGCGTATTGGGAGAAGCGCCGCGCCACCGGTTTCGGAGTTCCATCTTCGCGGTACAGCCCCATGTAGAAGTGGCGATAGTAAGACGAGCCTTCGCTCTCCCGATGCCTGGTAGTGGCGGGCCAGGCTCGCGGCAAATCAAATAAGCTGTACCAGTACACGTGATCAAGTTGCGGCAGAAGTAACTCCGCAGTCTTGCTCAAACCAAACTCTTGCACCTCTTCAGCGCCAAACGAAGATGCGCCCACCTCGGAAATCCAGATGGGCTTCTCGGTTACGGCACGGATCTCCGCGATTTTTTCAGGCCACTCATGGATCGTCCAGTGATTCCAATCGAGAGGGAATCCGTGCAAAGCCACCACGTCAAGTTCCGCCAACGCTCCAGCGCTTTCCATGCGCTGAACAAACGCTGGATCTATCGGGGAGATGCCCCCCAGGACAATCGGAAGCTTGGGGTTTTCGGCCCGGATCGCCTTCGCCGCTAACTTCACCATCGTTGCAAAGGCGGACCAATCGGGATCGATCTCGAAATCCCAGTGTGAGAGGTTATTGGGCTCATTCCAGAGCATCACTGCTTCGATCATGATCGTAAGTAGTTAAGACTGCGCGCGACCGTTTATTGATCGCAAATTCAGGCGCCAAATCCCGGAAGCGGGTAGAGTTCCGCGCCTTCGTCGCATCGGCAAATGAATACCTCGAGCTCCGGCGCGTCCACAATCTTGAATCCGGAGGAACGAAGCACCGCTTCGGCACAGGCGCGATTGGGAATCCACCAGTTCGTAGGGTCCTGAGAATAGCTCTTCTCCACGAAGTGCATCTTCGGGAAACCCGGATGATCAAAGATGCCGGTTTCCGAGAACGGATAATCCTCGCCTAGAGCGGGACTCGAACGGCTCCCGCGCAACATCGATTGAAACACGAGCCAGTCTTTGGCTACATGCTGCCGCAGGATATCCAGCGCGAGCAATGGGTGCCGAAGATGATAGAAGACGCCCATAAACAAAACCAGATCGAAACGTTCTTTGAGCGACGGCAGTTCGTAAACCGACAAGGTCCGGAATTCGATATCGAAGCCTAAGATTTTTGTGGCGAAGCGCGCCTGGTCAAGATATTGGGAATCGTGGTCAACGCCCAGCACGCGCGCGGCGCCCCGCCTCTTCATCTCGATCGAGTAGAATCCGCCATTGCAACCGATATCGAGCACGCTCATGCCGGTAAGGTCTTCCGGGATCGCATGCTGGAAGTTTCTCCACTTGATGGATGGATAGTCTCCCAGAAAGTGGTCTGGCGCAGTCTGAACACCAAGCAGGGACAGGTTATGAAACCAAGGCCCCAATTCCACTATCTTCTTTTCGACCTCGCTGACCGTCAGGCTTTCTGGCAAGCTTGTTCCTTTCCCTCTTTATGATTCGTATTCTACTGATCCGGCACGGTGACACTGAGCTAACTGGTCGCGTGTTATATGGACGCATGCCCGGGGTACATCTGAGCACGGAAGGGCACAGACAGGCCCAGGCGCTCGCAGACTCAATCGCCTCGCGGTACGAGGTGGACAAGCTGATTTCAAGTCCTCTTGAGCGAGCAACGGAAACGGCTCGCTATTTGTCCGAAGTTTTGGGGCTGCCAATGACAACGCACGAAGGCATCATCGAACTGGACTATGGGGCATGGCTCGGCAAAAGCTTCGACGACATCCGCGAGTCGTCTCATTGGCAGCATTACAATCGCCTCCGTTCTCTAGTGGGCCCTCCAGAAGGCGAATTAATGCTCGAGGTGCAGACGAGGGCGTGGACGTCCCTTCGAGAGATCATGGCGCCCTATCTCGAAGCGGAAAACGCCACGATCGCGGTCGTGTCACATGGGGACGTGATCCGGTCGCTGCTCGTATTGTTGCTGGGGATGCCGCTCGACCACATCTATCGCCTGGAGGTCTCGCCCGCGTCTCTGAATGAGGTCCTCTTCGATGGGCATTACGCCCGGGTGGTGCGAATCAACCAACTGCCGTTTTGAGAAGCGGTTGAAGCACTTGGTCTAGAACGTAACGCGTCCAGAGAACTGGAAGGATCTCGCCGGCAGCTGGCCGGTAATCCCTACCGTGGGCTGGCCGAAGCCGGTCCCAGGAGCTGCTCCGTTTCCGTACGTTCCGCTGTAACCGATGAAATTCGCGTGATTAAGGATGTTGAAAGCTTCCGCGCGTAGATTCACGACGATTCGCTCGTGACGCAGGGCGAAAGGCCGCTCAAGAAACGGAGAGACTTCGTACGTTGGCCGACCTCTTCCAGTGTTGCGTCCCACAACGACACCGTTAATTACGGGCCGATCCGTGGTGCCGCCGGTATCGCCGCTGTTTGCAGTGCCGGTCACGATGTTGTACGGAAGTCCTGAACCGAAGATCGCGATACCACCGAAGTTCACTTTGAACGGCAACGCGTATGTGCCGCTAAGCACGAATCGCTGCCGTTGGTCAAAAATCGCGCGCCCGTTCTCAACTCGAGCGGTGAAATTGGGGTCATTAGGACTCTGTCCGGGAACGTCCGGGTCGACATTGTCGATTGCGTGAGACCAGGTGTAACTCGCGAGCATGGACAACCGCCGGCTGAATCGGTGCGAGAGATTTAAATCGAACGCGTGGTAGTAAGCATAGCCGTTATTGACATCGCTCTGAATCAGGCCGTAAGGAGGTTGCGGATTCGTAGCCGTTACCGTGTTGCACGCCAGGTTACGTTGACGATACCAGTCCAGCCAGTAAGGGCGGGTGCAGTTTGCGGCTTGCGGCGATCGAATCTGATTCGGAGCAGTGCGGATGAATGGACTGGGAGGATTTACGTCCAGTGGTCGATTGATTTTAACGGTGTGTGAACCGACGTAATCCACGCTTAGCACCCACTGCTTTCCGAGTTGTTGTTCTACTCCGAAGGTCCATTGTTCTGAGTACGGGTTCAGTAGCTTATACGGGTAGTTCACAAGCGTCGAAGTCGGAAAGAATTGATTCAAGTACGCGCTCTCGCCGGGACGAATATACACATTTCGAACCGGCGCAATCGCTCCGGAAGGAAACGCCGGGAGCGGGGCGGCTGCCACACTGGTCGGGAATCCAACTTGCCCCGGACCAGCTGTATAGTTGAATACACCGGTTGGGCCAGACAACGCATAATTGGCTTGGCTGTTGTCGATAATTTGCGAGTAGTAGAGGCCGACTCCGCCGCGAATGACCGTCTTCCCTTCTCCTCGCCAGTTGTAAGCAAACCCTGCGCGCGGCGCGAAGTTCTTGCCCGCATCAGTAAACGTCTGGCGTTCATACCGCAGACCGAGGTTGACAGTCAGATCGGAACGAACCCTGAAGTCGTCCTGGACAAACAGGGCCCAAAGCGTGTCGGAAACCGTGTAGTTAGCGTTGCCGTAGCTTTGGGTATAGCTTCGAACGTTGGTGATGCTGTTGAGAAAGGCGGGGCTTTCGCAAACAGCCAGGCTTAAGGTGCAGGTGTTGTAAGTGAATTGCCCGAGGTAGATAGGCCCGCCGAATTCTTTACTGTTACCGCCGTTGCGCGCATACAGAACATCGCCGCCGAATTTGACATGGTGGGGCCCCCGGGTCGCCGAAATCGTATCGTTGACCTGGTATTGGCGATTCATCAGCAGCGCAGATTGAGACGTGCCGGATGTAAAGGTTCCACCGGCCGAAATGGGAACGATGTATTGGGTGGAGTTGATAGCCGGGTCGAACTGAGTGATTGGCGAGCCGAGCTGGAATTGCAGGCGTAGGTTGTTGACCAAGGTCGGGCTGAAAACCGCGGTTTGTCCCAGTTCCTCCGAGTAAGTGCGACGCCGAAACGTACGCGCCACATTCGGCAAACTGTTACCGCCCACCGTACCGTTTGGGTTCGTATCGTAAAAATTATCAACCGAGCTGCGAAAAAAAAGACTATTGCGATCGCTGAACTGATGGTCCAGGCGCAGAGTTCCCAGAAAGCCGCGATATTTCCCCACAAAGTTCCCGGGCGCCAATGGAGAAATCACCGGCGATACACGATCCTGAAGGCTTCCTTCTCCCGCAACAAAGAACTGCGTGTGCCCGGCAATCGGGCCCGAAAGAGAAACCGATCCCTGCAACAGCTTGTCGCTTGTCAACGCGTTCCCATTGGGAGCGTTTGTGGCCGTGAATCCGGAGAGAGCCGCACCCAGAGCGTCAGGCCTTCCCAGCGCGAGAACCTCTCCGTGAAAGTCATCGCCGCCGCTTTTCGTTATGAGATTCACGAAGCTGCCGCTGCTGCCGCCGTACTCCGCTGAGAAAGAGTTGGTCAATACATCCATTTCCTGAACCGCCGCCAGTGGTAAGGAGGTGAACAACGTTTGCCTTCCCCAACTGTCGTTTCCAGTGGCGCCATCAATGCCAAATGACGTTTGTCTGCGACCGGATCCGTTCGTGGTGAATAGGTTCTGATTCAGGAAAATGTCGCCCTGGTTGATAGCCGGACGGTTCGCCGCGTTTAAGAGTGGAAGATAAGTGATCCGCCGGTTCAGGAGCGGAGTTTCGAGAATCCTCTGGGCGGACAATTGAATGCCCAGCTGAGGCTGATCGGTGCGCACTTCGCCGGTAACGCCGGTCACAGTAACTTCTGTGGTCTTTCCCGCCACATCCAGTTGCAGCGTGAATGTCGCGGCGGTGCCCGCGTTCAAAGCTAAATTGCCTTCCGCGGGGCCCGGGTAAGTCACATCCAAGAAGCCTTCTTTCGACGCGGTAAGCCTGTACGTTCCGGCAACGGGCAGGCCCGTAAATGAGATTCGGCCCTCTCCATTTGTCGCGCCTGCCCGGACGGAACCGGTCTTGGAATTCCGCAACGTGATCTGAACACCTTGCAGAGGTGCGCGGCTCGAATCGAACACCTGGCCGCTGATTGTGGCAGTGTCGATCGTTTGAGCGCTCAGGCTTACGACCGTACTGAACAGGAGAGCGGTGATGAAACAGAACCGGACCGACTGCGGGCAGCGCATTGTTGAGAAGAGGTGATTCACTACTTATCGTTAGTAATGGTGTACTGCAACTAGGCAAGATAGTTCAACGAACGGATTGCGTGGCCCGCGAAGAACCTGATTCGCCATCACACAGCGTCTCTAAAGCGTCCACGAGCTGGCGGATCACTGGAGCCCAGTCGCACCGGCTGTCCTGTCGAAACAATCGCATGCACTGATACCAAGGCGTATCGGATCGATTCGCCATCCAGCGCCAGTCACAAGCAAATGGAAGCAAGGTCCAGGTCCGTACGCCTAGCGCTCCCGCCAGATGAGCGGTCATGGTGTCCACCGTTATCACCAAATCCATGCCCGACATATTCTCGGCTGTCTCAAGCACGTCGGCGGCATGCTCGCTCAGATTCTCCACCAGTCCCGTGCAAGCGCGGAGCTCTTCGCAAGCGGGTCCTGCTTGAAGGCTATAGAACGAAACCCCGGAAACCCGGAAGAGCGGCGCCAGTTGTTCGAGACGAAGCGAACGAAGAGGATTGTAAACGCTCGCACGCCAGACGAGCCCCACCTTCAGTCCGCTGGACCGGGCACGGAAGTGAGGCTTGCGCCGCCTCGCGACCGAAAGGTACGGAGATGTCGGAATACTCGTTTCCGTAACCCGGAAGATCTTTGGCAGTTCGTTGATTTCGACCTGCTGGTTCCAATATGGCTCCGTTTCACCCCAGGTGATCACGTGATCGGCGACGCCGGCCTGCGCCAGGAGGGTTTTGAGACCAGGCTGGGCCTCAACCGTGACGGATGCAGCCTCTGGACGGATCAGCGGAACGAATCGGATGAACTGGATTGTGTCGCCGAGTCCGTGCAGGCAGCGGACCATGACGTGCTGATTTTGGAACGGTTCACCGTTCCAAAAGCGATGCGGATCGGGTCGTCCGCGCCGTTCGATCGCATCGCTTTCCGACCATGCTCTTTCGAAATGACCGCGGAGCATGTGACAGGTCCAACGTCCCGCGGCACAGATGTCGGGCTCACCGCCCGCGAGTTCGGCCCGGGAAAACAATTCCAGAGCATCCTCGATGCGCATTTCGTTGAGCGCCTCTCGCGCTCTTTGAATGAAGGACTCGCCTCTGTCCTCTTCGGCCATTCAGGTAGCGTGAGGCCCCTTCAAACCCGAGCGAATGTGAAGATTATGCGCGTGGCTGCCACCAGCGCCGCGCAACCCGGTTCTCGGCACTATGGGAAGAATGATGGCCGACGGATAACCTTTCTCGTGATAAATCGTCTGGCGAGCCTTCGTCAGCTTCATCTCATCGGCATTGGCGCGCGGCGAGTTCATGCTGCGATCAAACCGAGGAAAATTGCTGGACGAGATCTCGACGCGGATGCGATGACCGGGGGCGAAAACATAGCTTGTGACACCACAATCCACGCTGATCTGGTAAGGAGTGTTGCGCTTAACGAATACAGCCTGGTCGAGAGATAGACGGTAGCGAAGACGCTGAATGCCGTCCGTCACAAGCAGTGGCTTCCCGCCCGGCTGAACATCGACGAGCTTTGCAGTGAAATCGGTGTCATTGGCGGATGTGGCCACATAGAGAACCGTGCGCACCGGGCCGGTCACCTCCACCTCGCTCGTAAGCGGGGTCGAGGTATAGACCAGAACGTCCGATCTGGTTTCAATCGAAGTCTGGTCGAGCGGCCCGGGAGTGAGAACAGTCGGCTCGCAGCAAATGGAGCCACCTTTCGTCGGCACAGGATTCCTGGGGTCGTAGACGAAAGAGTCGCTGGGACCTTTCCGGACCGGCTGCCACTGCAATGCTCCGTCGCCAGAACCGGTATTCGCGTGACCACCGCTCCTCATGTACAGCGGCGTGAAGCGGGTCCTGGCGAGCGGCCATTCCCGTTCCTCGCGCCAGACATTCGGACCCATGACAAAGATGTGCAAAAGAGGTCCGTTGTTTTCCCCAAAGGACCCGGCTGCTTTGCGAGTCCAGCGTT
Organism: Bryobacteraceae bacterium; assembly: GCA_045807965.1. GTDB lineage: Bacteria > Acidobacteriota > Terriglobia > Bryobacterales > Bryobacteraceae > Bog-105. Next base: position 10,269 of record JBJMGJ010000332.1, read on the forward strand.
CGAACCAGTCCGCCTGTTTCACTCGAAATGGAATGTTGGCTTCGGGCCCAAAGCTGCGTGTCGGGAAGCTCCACCCGGGATCGTGCGACCAGGGGCCAATCCACGTTTCCACCTCATGGCCCCGCTTCGCCAGACGCGAGAAGGCATCAAGATCGCTCGGCGCGTACTCATCGAACCAGCCGCCGAAAGACAAGACAGGAACGGAGACTCTGCCAATCCGTTCGCGAATGCTCGCACTCTTCCAGAATGCATCCCGCGACGGATGTGAAAGCGCTACCCTCCACATCGGAAGGATCTGTCCCGTGGCAAGCAAATCAGCGGTTCGAAGAGGCAGGTGCCCGATGTAGCTTTCGAAGAGCGGTCGCACGTGCGAGGGCGGTGTGAGATTCTCCGCTAACCAGAGCAGCCGGTGCCCCGCCTGCAAAGCACCACCATCCGAGTAATAGCGGTCGATGTATTCATCGTCTCCAGCCGTGAGCGTAGAGATAGACAGGAGATGCGGATTGTTCTGGATCGCGGCCCACCAATCTGTCATTCCCGTATAGGAGCTTCCCGCCATGACCACGCTGCCGTCCGACCACGCCTGGCTGGAAATCCAGCTAATTGTGTCGTCCCCGTCGGGGCCCTCCTGTGCGATGGACCCGAAGATGCCCTCCGAAGCAAACCGACCTCTCACGTCCTGAATCACGACAGCATAGCCCCGCCGCGCAAAATACCGGTAACCGGCATTTGCGGGAGTTTTCCGGTTGTACGGCGTCCGAATCAACACGGTGGGCCAGCGCCCGTTCGGCGTGGGGAGAAAAAGATCCGCAGCCAGACGCACGCCATCCCGCATGGGAATGACAAGCCCCAACTGTTCTTGCCCAATCGCGCCTTGCGGTGTTGTCTTCACCACTTGAGCTACGGCTCCCACAGTGAGCAAGAGAATCGCGAGTGGGAAGAGCCTGATCTTGGAAAATCCAAGCATCATCGAAAAGACGTCGCGGGCCGTGGCCGTTTTCCGAAGAGCGCGGTGCCAACCCGAATTGCCGTCGCCCCTTCTTGAATGGCGATCTCGAAATCCGCGGACATTCCCATCGACAGCTCGGGCAGACCGTATCGTTTGCCGACTGCGGCGAGCTGTTGAAAATACGGGCGCGAATCTTCGGGAATTTCGGAGAACGGCGGAATGGTCATCAATCCGGTCAATTGAACGTTCGAACAGCTCGCGGCAGCTTCCAGAATTCCGGGGATCCCTTCCATTCCCGTCCCGGTTTTACTCGGCTCGTCCGAGAGCTTAACCTCAATCAGCGCCATGACCGTTTTGCTCGCCTCACGGGCGAACTCATTCAGACGCCGCAACAGCTTGGGGGAATCTACTGTTTGGATCACCCCGAACAGCTCGGTGGCAAGGCGAGCCTTGTTTGATTGCAAATGCCCGATCAGATGATACGTGGCGGCCGGCAATTCCCCGAGTTGAGGGCGTTTTTCGGCAAACTCCTGAACATAGTTCTCCCCAAAGTGACGCAGACCGCAACGGTATGCCATCAGGATATTCTCAGAGGAAAACTTCTTGGAAACCGCAACTAATGTAAGGTCTGAGCGACTCCTTCCCGACAGGGAGAGGGCACGGTGAATTCGTTCCTCTACGTCTGCCAGGCGACTCTCAAAACTGGACTGATCGGGTGGCAAAACTCCATCATAGAGGTACTCTCAACGCCTCCCAACCATTTACGCCCGAAGAGCAGCTGCGGGTCATCTCCGATTTTATTGGCCGCTGTCGTCTACCCGCCGTGCTCGACGCCGGATCGAGCCCGATCACTCTCGAAAACGGCAACCACACGGTTGAGATCCGATCCGGAAGGTTATCCGTCGAGGCTTGGTCGGATGATGCACATTTCTGCCGCCGCATTTTGTCTGTGCAAAACGGCAAAGGCGGGGTCTTGGATTGCGCAACCCACCGCTTCGGCGGAAAGCCTGGAAAGCTGAGCTTTCTTGACCTGGATCGCCCGGAAGCAAACCGTCGCGTCCTGATTGGCGGGCGGCAATCTTTTGCCGAACAGTTCCGCCAGATGTTGTTTCGAGCGTTCCCCCGCTGGGAAATTACAACTCTCTCCAGCAGTTCTGACCTGCAACGATCGTTCTCCGGCTTGTTCCCGCGAGCTCGTTTGAAAAAAGGTCGCGAGATCATGGGCGCGCTCGCATGCCCATCGCAGGCGGATGAATCTGCGTTCCTCACGTTTGCCCTGATTTGGTTCGACTACATTCGTCGGTCGAACCGGCCGGACACGAGGTTCTCGCTGCAGCTGTTCTTGCCGCAAGGAAGCGGTGCACTCACGTCCCAGAGATTGAAATGGCTCCGAGCCGACGTATTGCGAACGAGGATTTACCTCTTCAACGAGCACGGGTCCGCCGGCGAAGTAGATCCGGAAGATCTCGGCAACATCGAGACTCGAGTAAGCCCGGCATTCTCTGTTCCTGGCGCCGACCCCCGCTTCGTCGAAGCAATCGCGGCGGTTCGAAGTTATGCGGATGTCACAACCCACACCGAACTGAGTGGGGCCTTGAGTCTGCGCTTTCGCGGCATCGAATTTGCGCGCATCATCGGCGAACGCTTCCTTCTGGGCATTGCAGATCGCCGGCACATCTCGTCCGATTTCGCCGTTCGCGTTCAGGCATACCTGGACCATCTCCGGACAGTGGTCGGTGAGCCTCGCGGCCATGCGCACCAGTTGGCGTCTCCGGAGCGATGGCTCGAATCGATCATACGCTCAAACGTCAACCTTGTCGATGCATCCCTACTGCCACAGCCGGTACATGGACAGGTGCTGACCTTTGCCGCTGGCGATCGGGATATCGTCGATCTCCTGGCGATATCACGCGAGGGCCGCCTCGCCGTGCTCGAATTGAAAGCTTCTACCGACATTCAGCTGCCTCTGCAGGGGCTGGACTATTGGATGCGTGTTTGCTGGCATCTCGAGCGCAACCAGATTCATGACCTGTTTCCGTCCAACGAGGTTTTGCCGGTTGCCCCTCGGCTGCTCCTCGTGGCGCCTGCCCTGAGCTTCCATTCCACAAACTCGATCGTGCTCCGTTACTTTTCTCCCGAAGTGGAGGTCGAACGTGTTGGTACCAATTCAGATTGGCAGGACAATCTGAAGGTGATTCTGCGTCTTCGAGGCGCGGAAGATCCAATTTCGCACGGGAGATCGAATGGGCATACAGTCACTGATACATATCCGGAAGGCGCTGAATTCGCTTAACCCCAACCAGATTCGAGAATTGGCTGCGCAGCCAGTGCGTCTTACGCTGCATGCCCCAAACGATCTGGCATACCGGGAGATGGAGGATTTCTTTCTTCAGGATCTGCGGCCGGCTCGGAGGCGGGAATCCGCGGAGCTCATCAGCCGGGGCGAGCGGACGGTCTCGACTCCCGGGCAGGAACTGGTTATCTATCATCGAAGCTCATTGGTCCCATCCAACGCGCTGGTCTTCAATCCGGCCCAGCCGGAAGAACTGCTTCATTCGGCGCTGCACCGCCACCCCGATACGGGCATTCCGCTCTCCCGATCGTTCTTCCCGTTTCGGAAGCCCTTTATCAGGCAGGTCATCTCCAAAACGAGTCGCGAGAACACCTTGTTTTCTCTTACCACAGCTCTGCCGGATGTCATCCCGAGCGTGATCGAGTTGCCCTGGGCAGTCGCCGAGTTCGCCTCGGATACGGCCTTCCTCACAATGAACCAAGTGCGCATGGCGTTCACGATAGCGGCGGCCAGCGACCGCGACATCGGATATAGAGAGCAGAAATCCGAAATCGCGACGGTCATCGGAAGTGCGTTCGGCTGGAGGGCACTGGCCAAGCAAGTTGTCGGTAAAATCCCCTTCGGCGGCGGACTCGTTGCCAAGGCAGCGGTGGCGTATGCCGGAACTAAGGTCCTGGGGCTTTCCCTGGACCATTTTTACAGCATCGGGTTCACCTACTCTCGATCCGAGCGCGACCGCATCTACGCTGATGCATTCCGGCAAGGTAAGAAAGTTGCGTTTCGGATCCTGTCGCACACTCGTCCCGATTTAGCCAAGTTCTTCAGCGACTCTCCCGACCAGGCAAACCGCGTCGTCCAGTCCTGACAGCCGGAAACCTGCGCGCCGCCGGCACGTCAGCTTTTACAGATCGCCAGATTGTGCGGCATTTCTGTGCGAATCTGGCTGGGAGAGACCATGAGTAACCGAAAGCTGCTGGGCGTACTTCTGACCGCTGGATGTCTGATGGACGCTGACACATTAGTGCTGCGGAGTGGCAGATCGATTGAAGGAACCTTCGTGGGCGGCGATGGCCGGTCAGTCCGGTTCGATGACGGGCGTAGCGCGGCAACGTATAACATCGGCGATGTAGAGTCTATCCGGTTCGTGGGTGGAGGTCCAAACTCGACGTCGGGGTCCGCGTCGGGAGCGCAGTCGGCAAATTATCCCCCGCCCTCCAGTGGACCGTCGAGTACCGTTGCACCCTGGCCTTCAACGGCACCGCCTTCAAACAATCCGCCTCCGGCCGCCTCTTCCGCCACGAGCAGCTATCCCCAGCAGACAGCGAACGGTAACCCTTCCGTTTCGGTTCCGCCCGGAACGCAGATTGTGGTTCGCCTGATCGATCCAGTTAATTCTGATCTCGATCATCTGGGCCAGACATATCGTGTCAGCCTGGACGAACCCGTTGTTGTGGACGGCCAAACGGTCATTCCCCGCGGCGCGGATGCCGTTGCGTTTCTCATTGACTCGCAGCACTCCGGAAAAATCCAGGGGCGTACATCCTTGACGCTCGACCTGAAAACCGTCACCGTCAACGGCCGGCAGTACGACGTCACGACAACGGGTGTTTCTCAAGCGAGTCAAGGCCGAGGAGAGCGGTCCACTAAGGTCATCGGCGGCACTGCTGCACTCGGCGCAATCATAGGCGCGATTGCCGGCGGCGGCAAAGGTGCTGCCATCGGAGCTGGATCCGGTGCCGCGGCCGGTACAGCGGCTCAGGTGATGACTTCCGGACAAAAGGTGAAAATCCCGTCCGAAACGCGCCTCACCTTTACGCTCCAGAATCCGCTGAATCTTTGAGAAGCCATCAAGCACGGCGCGCGCTCTTTTATCATTTATTGAGTGTCCAATGCGATAGCGGTCGTTACGGGAGGGAGCCGCGGTATCGGCCGGGCGATCGTGGAAGACCTATCGTCCACCCATCACGTAGTCGCCACGTACAACACAAACCGGAAGGCAGCCGAGGACGTGGCTTCGAAAACCGGCTGCACAATCTTTCCTTGTCAGTTAAGTGACGACAACTCTCGAGAGCAGTTTCTCAGGGAACTGAACTCGCGCTTTCCTCGAATTGACTTGCTTGTCAACAATGCAGGCATCGCTCCTCGCCAGCGGCTCGATATTCTGGACGCCGGAACCGACAGCTTCGATGAGCTTATCGGGACCAACCTGAAGGGCCCGTATTTCTTAACCCAGGCGATCGCGCGCGGCATGCTTCAGCGAAAAAGCGGCCGCATCGTCTTCGTTAGCTCGATCTCGAGCTTCACCGCTTCCGCTAGTCGTGGCGACTACTGCATCGCCAAAGCCGGGCTCAGCATGGCGGTCAAGCTGTTCGCAGCCCGTCTGGCGGCTGACAACATTCCCGTCTTCGAAATACAACCGGGGATTATCCGCACGGACATGATTGCGAAGGTCGCGGCAGATTATGATCGGCGAATCTCGGAAGGTTTATTGCCCCAGCGCCGCATGGGCGAGGGGACTGATGTGGCTGCGGCCGTTCGTGCCATCGCGGATGGAAAGCTAGACTACTCCACCGGGCAGGTTCTGCACGTCGACGGCGGATTTCACCTGCGCACCCTATAAGGAAGAATTCGAAAATGATTGAGGCTTTGACGCCGTCCGAAGTTCGAGTATTAGGTTCGTTGATCGAGAAAGAAGCGACAACTCCCGAATACTACCCGTTGTCCTTGAACGCGCTTGTCAATGCGTGTAATCAGAAGTCGAATCGTGATCCCGTCGTCGACTTTGACGAGGAAACGGTTCTGACTGCTCTCGAGCGATTACGCGCTCTGGGGCTCGCCTTTATCATCACCGGGGGCCGAGTCACTAAATACAGTCAACGCATCTCCGAGACGCTAAACCTTGGACGCCGCGAACTAGCCGTACTCTGTACGTTGTTCTTGCGCGGGCCGCAGACCCTCGGCGAGATCAAGGACCGTAGCGAGCGCATGTTCGCATTTGGAGACCTGTCTGAAGTTGAAAGCGTCCTGGATAGATTGGCCGAATGGCCTGGTGGTACGCTCGCCACAAAGTTGCCGAAGCAACCGGGTCAAAAGGAGATTCGCTTTGCGCATCTTCTCGCTGGTGAGCCATCCTTCGAACCGGGAACTGGAGGGACGACCAGCAGCCCACCGTCCCCGAGTGCCCCGCGCATGGTTCAACTCGAGATCGATCTTCAGCAGTTGCGCGCCGAATTTCAGGAGCTGAGAGAGCGCTTCGAACAATTGGAAGCGCAGCTCAAGTAGGTCTATCCGGCTGTCGCTGCACCCGCGATCAAGCTGAACAGCAGGATCGCCAGAACAAGTGAAGTAATGACGATGTAAAGCCTGTCCCGTTCGAGTGCGAAGCCCACGACGGAAAACGCCACCCGCGCAATCGGTGTTGCCAGTAGTAACAGCACGCCGAGTTGAATGATCGACCGCCCACTACCCGCTAATGCCCCCGAGAAGATGCCGCGCACCAGGCGATCGGACGCCGGCTGTGCGTGGAAGCTTTGGTAATCCACCCATTCCTGTCCGTGGCTGGCCAGAAAAACGACGCCTCCCAGAAGAACCACGGTTCCCGAGACGAGAACGCCGGAACGCAAAATGATGCTGACGATGCGTTCGATGCTGCGATCATTGAACTTCATCCGCATCAGATGTGTCCGCCCAATCCGTTCACGATCATCTGAATGCCGACCAACCCAACAAGCAGGGCGAACACCCTCCGGAGCACCACGACCGGTAGTCGAGGCAGAAATTTCGCTCCTATCATCGAACCGCATAAAACACCCAGCATCACTGGCATCACGATGCTTGGGTCCACGTAGCCCCGGCTCAAATAGACACTCGCACTGGCCGCCGCTGTGACACCGATCATGAAATTGCTCGTAGCCGTCGACACTTTGAACGGCATGCCCATAGCTTGGTCCATCGCGATCACTTTTAAGGAGCCGGAGCCGATTCCAAGTAAGCCGGACAGAGTCCCCGCGCCAAACATGGTGGCGAAACCGGTTTTGACGCGACGGACTACATAGTGGTGCGCTTGTCCGTCGGCTTCGAACGAGCCATTTAAATGTAGTCGTTGCGCGAGAGGATCGGGTGAACTTTGCTTCAAATGACGACCCGGAAGGCGGCTCGCTTGCCAAGCCGATTGCAGCAGAATGAGTCCGAAGATGATACCGAGACCAGCCGTAGGAATGTGGGCACCAAGGTACGCGCCGAACAGGGCCCCGAGTGTCGTGGCAATCTCGAGAAACATGCCGATTCGGATATTCGAATACCCATCTCGCACGTAAGCCGCAGCCGCTCCCGAGGACGTGGCAATCACAGAAATCAGGCTTGCGCCAATTGCGTATCTGATATCGACGTGAAGAAAAATAGTGAGAACAGGAGTAACAACAATGCCTCCCCCCAAGCCGGTAAGTGAACCAATAAATCCGGCAAGGAGGGAGGCCAGGAGAACAATCGCGGTGAACTCAGCGGCAGTAAACACTCAGTACGAAGTTAGCGCGGACAGCTTCGGTCCGCGCTACCAACGACCGGACTCATCTGCGCTAAAACTACTGCGGAGGCCTTGGTGCGGTACCGCCCGGCGTCGCGGAGGCACTTGCCCCGGAAACGACCCCTTGATTGACGAGTACCGTCACCTCGACACGTCTATTTTTTTGGCGGCCTTCTTTTGTCTTGTTATCGGCCGCTTCGTGAGTGGTTCCCATGCCCGCCGGCGTCAAAATGCGGTGAATTGGGATGTTGCCCTGCTGTTCGAGATAACGGACAACCGCGTTTGCCCGGTTTTCGCTCAGGATCTGGTTTCTCCCTGCATTTCCGGTCGTGTCTGCGAAACCGGCCACCTCGATGACATAGCCTTTCTCGCTCTGAGCCTGTTGAATGATGTTATCGAGTTTCTGTTTCTCCGTGTCGGCCAACACGGCGCTGCCAACCTTGAAGTAAACAGTTTCCTTTGTCTTTTCCTGATAGCGGTCTAAATCAGAGATTCTCTGATTGGCGGCACCCACGCCCTGGATTGCATTTTCGGCCGAAGTTTTTACCTGGCCCACTTGCTGTTGGGTCTGCTTTTGGGTTTCTTCGAGTTGACCCTGCTTGCCTTCAAGTTGTCCGGCTCTCGATTCCAGCTGCCCCGCACGGCCTTCCAATTGTCCGGCTCGACCTTCCAACTGACCTGTCCGACCTTCAACGGGAGATACGCGAGCATCGATCTGACGGGAGGCCTTCATCGACGAGGGATCGAAAAGGACCTTGTCGGCTGCCAACTCTCCTTTCTCGTTTCCTTTTCCCTCCGCTTCGACGCGTAGCCCCGGCAACAGAGCGTCCGCGCTCATCGCGCTCTTACGGCCGAACGACTTTTTTAGCTGGATTTTCGTTTCGTCACTAATGTCAACCGTCCCAACCGCATTGTCCTCTGACTGGACTTTGAGCGTTTGTCCGTTGCGGGAGAGAATCACGCCCGTAATCTTGTCTTTTTGGCCAGCCGTGAAGGTACGAACATTCGGCTCAACCATGGCATGGACCAGCGTCGCCTGAAAGAGCATCGCCGCTGCCAAAGGCAACGAAGCTTTAGCAAATCTGCATGGTAGAAGATTCCTCATTGGCTCTCCTATACAACCTCCTGTCATATTTCCGACACGTATTCGTGCCACTATTTTCATCCTAGTCCCTAGACGCAACCGTCTACATCCCGGTAACCCAATTTCTAAGTTTCCAAGTACTTAGACCGCTTCTGATGGTATAACGAGGCGATGCCGGACGTAGACTCCTCCCACGTAAAGCGCGGATTCTACGGATGGTGGATTGTAGCAACCACGTTCGTTACGTTCGGACTTTCCGTTGGCATTCCCTACTACAATCTTCCATTCTTTTACGATTATTTCGGAAGAACTCACGGTTGGGAGCTGAAGCAGATCACGCTGGGTTTTCCGCTTGCTGCACTGCTGACCATATGGGTCGGCCCGCTGCTTATCCCGCGGTTTAGTCCTCGCAAACTCATCATCGCCGGAACGGGGTTGACGGCGCTTTCGTTATTTGGCTTCAGCGCGATGAGCGGCTCGCTGCCCGTCTATTTCACCCTCTACTTCATATACACAGTCGGCTACATCTTCTCCGGACCCATTCCACATCAGATCCTCGTTTCGCAGTGGTTCCAGAGAAAGCGGGGCCGCGCCATGGGCATCGTCTACGTCGGGGTCGGACTGTTTGGTGCAATCGGATCCTACCTGGTGAAAACAGTCACGGACCGTTATGGCTTTCAAACTGCGCTTTTGACTGTGGGCGGGCTCATGTTCCTTGCCTGGCCGCTATCGCTATTCTTTCTGAAAGACAAGCCGGCGGAACTAGGCCAGTTCCCTGACGGCGCACCGGGCCCGCCTCCGGACGCGAAGCAGTCGGCGCACAGTTTTGCTCACCTGCTGCGCAGCGGCCCATTCTGGCTATTGTTGCTCGGCAGTATCTGTTCCATCGGCTCCATCGGGTCCATCAACATGCATATGAAGTTTGTATTCAGAGACGCCGGATATGTCGATCAGAAGGTGCTGAACGCAACCTGGGCCACCGCTTCGGAACTCATTCTCTTTTCGAGCATCGCGGGACGGATAGGTATTGGGCTTCTGGCTGACCTGTTCTCGAAGAAACGAGTGATGACCGCCACGTATTTCATCGTGGCGCTAACTATATTGCTACTCCTTACCGTGAGTCCCGCGAGGCCTGTCTCGTTATACGTGTTTGCCGTGGTATTCGGCTTCTCCATGGGCGCGGATTACATGCTGATCCCGCTCATGGCCGCCGAGCAATTCGGCTTGAACACGCTCGCGCGCGCCATGGCCATCATCTTGCCCGCGAACACGATTGGTCAGACGTGGTGTCCCTACCTGGTTTCGGCTATGCGAGAACACTACGGAAATTACGTTGCGCCGATGACCATGGTGTTCGCGATTGCCATGCTCGGAGCGCTCTCGATTGCGGCGCTTCCGAAACTTGCTCCGTTGTCCGCCGGGGGAAAACCCGGGGTCAATGCGCCTGGTAAGTTTTCGGAAGCAGATCGCACGCGCAACTAACGGGCGATCCGCCTATTAGGAAACCTTAGCTGACCCGTGCTCTACCGCTGAGGCCTGCCCGGGCAAATTCCGGAAGTATTCGATTGTCCTCTCAAGCCCTTCGCTCAACGGGATCTTCGGCTCCCAGCCCAGAAGCCTCTTGGCTTTGCTGATGTCAGGCCGGCGCACCTTGGGGTCATCTGACGGAAGAGGCTTTTCTTCGATTTGAGACTGACCGCCGAATCTCGATCGGATCTCGTCAGCGAATTGCCGGATCGTCATCTCAGTCGGATTTCCAAGGTTAACTGGATACGGCTCGTCTGACTCGCTCAGGCGCAGCAATCCCTCGACAAGATCAGAGACATAACAAAAGCTTCGCGTTTGCGAACCGTTGCCGAATACCGTAAGA
>JBJMGJ010000333.1:0-7076 GCA_045807965.1 Bryobacteraceae bacterium
ACGTATGGCTTCAGTTCCTGCATCATGGCCTCGAACTGCTGAAGCGTAAGCGACTGAGCGCCGTCGCTCATGGCCTTCTCCGGCTGCGGATGAACTTCGACGATCAACCCATCTGCGCCAATCGCTACGGCTGCCCGCGAGAGTGCCGGCACTAGGCTACGCTTCCCCGTGGCGTGGCTGGGATCGAGGACCACCGGCAAATGGGACAGTTCGTTCAGAACGGCGACTGAGGTGATATCGCACGTGTTACGAGTCGCCGTTTCGAAGGTCCGGATACCGCGCTCGCACAAGATCACGTTCGGGTTCCCGTGCGCAACGACGTATTCCGCTGACATCAGCAACTCTTTTATCGTCGAGCTCAGGCCGCGCTTCAGCATAACCGGCCTCGCCACCTTTCCCAACGCCTTGAGGAGCGCGAAATTCTGCATGTTGCGGGCGCCGATCTGGAGAATATCGGCGTACTCGGCGACCATTTCGACATCGCGGTCGCTCATGACTTCCGTGATGATGCCGAGACCGGTCTCGCGCTTCGCTTTCGCGAGAAGCCGAAGGCCTTCGAGCTCCATCCCCTGGAAATCATACGGCGAAGTACGCGGCTTGAAAGCGCCGCCCCTTAGAAATTTCGCGCCACTTTTCGCAACCGACTGAGCCGTCTCGAGAATCTGCTTCTCGCTCTCGACCGAGCAGGGGCCGGCCATGACGACCATCTCATCGCCGCCTATTTCGACACCGTTAGCGCGAATCTGTGATTTGCTGCCGCGGAATTCGCGGCTGACGAACTTATAGGGAGCGGAGATGCGCACCGCCTTTTCGACTTGTGGCATGGCTTCGAGCGATTCGAGGCAGGCGGTCACGTCACCCACGCCCACTACGCCGATTACGACTCGTTCTTCGCCTTCGATGGAATGTACTTTGTAGCCGAATTCGCTAATGCGCTCGCATACGGCGTCCACCTCCGCCTTGGTCGAGTGCAACTTCATCGAAATAACCATGCTTTCTCCCATGATTGCACCAAAGGTCCGGGAGAAAGCAAATATACAAGGGGTCAGGTTTGTCTTAGTTAGCGTTACCTGCCTTACCGTTGGCTCGCGCTGCCGGTTTGCACTTGGTTGTTGAACTCAGCGGATCGGTTCCGAGGTACGCTCAACGTCTTCCACTGGCTATGGTTGAGGTGCTTTGCCAAGAAAACGATCTGACCTGAGTGGTAGGCATAGTGGGTAAGCTGCCGGTTGATCGCTTGGGTCACCGAGTGCGCTTCGCCCCGGATCTGGACGGTTCGCTCGAGATCTGCATCCGTTAGCGGTTCAAGAGCGCTAAACAGTACATCCCACGCGTGATTCCATAGCGTAAGCAAAGCTTCACGGCTGCCCGGAGCGTCAACGAACTCCGTATCCCGATCTCTCGTCGGTTTCTCCCCGTCACTGGTCAGGAAGTCCGTCCATCGGGAGCGCATATTCCCCGCCATGTGCTTCACGATCACGGCAATAGAATTGGATTCTTCGTCCAGGCAGGCGAAAAGTTGTTCGTCTGAGACCTGCGCCATCGCGCGTTCGCTAAGAGCTTTGTAGTAGCGAAAGAGCGAAAGGGAATCTTCCAAGTGAGATTTTGTGAACTGGAGCGGCATGCGGCTACCTCAGTGAGCGAAGGTGTTTGAAACCATCATGTCACCGCTCAAACGGTGTGCGCCTCTCCCAAGGCGCCCAAGTACTCACTCGAAGTCTCGTCCAGTGCGAACCCCGTAATTCGCCCCACTGCCTCTTTTTCGTGGCGATGTAAGTAAGAAGCTCGTCCATGACGCTCAACAAATACCACGGGTGGCGCAAGACGCTCCGCAAAGATACGAGCGGTTTTCCCGTGTCATGCCGCGCCGAGGTTTCGACGTCTCACGAATATGGGAAACGAAGAAAATACCAGGAAGCATATGGATCAGACGGTCAAACCGCTGCCTCACCCGGAAAGCAACGCCAATGCCGTTCAGGGTGGAGCTCACAAACCGGACATTATCGAAGAGCCGCCCGGACCGCATAAGGACGAAACGCCATCGCAGCCTCTTCGCCGCGATGGCGCTTGAATGAAAACAGGACCGACGGTTACTCTCCGGAGCGAATCCCGGAACCCGGATTCCTGGTCGGCCCTGTGTCTGCGGCCCAATCGTCCGGAGTATTGCCGTCCCGGTCCGTGAGGCCCAGGGTGGGATCGTCTGCAGAGACGATATTTAAGCTGTCGATTCCGCCTGAGCCTTCGTCTGCGATGCCTTCCAGTTCGTCATTCCCGGCGTACGCTCTGCTCGGTCTCAGGTCACCGGCGCTTGGATCGCCTGTGACCTGCCCGGCGGGACCGTCATCCGCGCCGTGGCGGCCCGACCCCCCTCTCGCCACATCCTCCGATTCGTCTATCTCATCGGGCGCTCGGGTATCGCTATCGTCTAAGTTCGTACCTGTCACATCATCGGTGTCGATACTAGTCTCGTCGAGCTCCGTAAATTCCATGACCGTTTCGGACGTCCGAACCGCGTCCAGGAACTCTTGTTCATTGCCGTCGATAACGTCGTATTCCCACAATTCGGCTGCCGCCGACCCCAGAAAAGCGTCGTCTTCGTCCATAACTTCTTGACTGTGCTTGGATTCCGGGTCGAATCGGCCGACAAACACTTTATCGGCAACCACGCCGTCCGGGAGTTCAGCGTCCAATTCGGCCGTGGGGTTCAGGTCCGATTCGTTTCCGTCCGATTGAAAACGTCTCGCGAATGCAACGCGATATCTCATACCAGATTGATGCAGATACCCGGTACTACCATTTCCGTTTGAGCTGGAGAAAACAATATCAGCCGTTGACGTCGCCAACTCAGGGCGGGTCAGATCCGGCTAAGTGCCTGTAACGAATGGTCCGGGAACTCCTGGCAATGTCGGGACGAAGGATTGGCAGGATGCAGAAGCCATGTCTCGATCAGTCCTTTTCCCTTGATCTCAACCTCGCCACGTGCCTCAAAGGCGTATCGCCCCTGAAGTTGCTCGTAAACGCCCCGTCCGACCTGGATGGCCCCGGAGATGCCTGTCGACTCCATGCGACTGGCCATGTTGACCGTATCGCCCCAGAGATCGTAGATAAACTTCGTAGCACCGACCACGCCAGCGACTACGGGGCCTGTATTGATACCTATCCGTATGCTGAACGGAACCTTGGATGACTCGGCATACTCTCTGACTGCGTCGAGCATCTCAAGTCCCATGTCGACCATCTGCCGCACGTGATCGGGATGGCTGGGAAGAATACCGGAGACCGCCATGTAAGCGTCTCCGATTGTCTTGATCTTTTCGATTCCATGACGCTTCGCGATTTCATCGAAACTGGTAAAGAGCCCGTTGAGAAACTTCAGTATCTCAGCCGGTTCCCGGGTAGCGGAAAACCTTGTAAAGCCAACGATATCCGCGAAAAGGACGGTAGCTTGCGAATAGCTGTCGGCAATGGCCGTCTCGCCCTTCTTAATCCTAAGTGCGATTGGTCCGGGAAGGATATTCAGCAGCAGATTCTCGTTTTCACGGTTCTTCTGTTCAATGACCGTCATGTTCTGCTCAAGCGCGTCCGACATGCTGTTGAAAGCCGAAGAGAGTACACCTAACTCATCTTTCGAGCGCACTGCGACACGCGCCGACAAGTCTCCTCCACTCATGCGCTTCACAGCCTGAAGCAACGCATTGATGGGCCGCAACAATTGTTCGGTGACAAGAAAGGCCACCATGGTTGTCAGCAGAACGGCGATGATGCCCCACATGATCGCGATGTGGCGGAGGCTGTACACAGGCGCCAAAGCCTCATCTAGATCGATGTGCGCGAGCACAACCCAGTTGAAGCCCGGGACCCTCAGCGGCATGAACGAAACAATCTGTTGCCGGCCATCGGACCCGGGTTCGATCATCGTCCCTTCCTGACCATCAAGAGCTTTTTGAACGGCAGCGAGTTTAACTTTTGTGGCCAGGATGGTTGTGTTGAATGCGCGTACCTGATTGAGTTCTCCGGAGGTGGTCGCTGCTCGTTTAAGGCTTGCGAGAAATGCCTTCGGGTGCTCGATGAACCTCCGCGAGGTCGAACGCATGAGGCCATCAGGGCCAACAATTTCGACATCGCCTGTTTTCCCCAGGCCGTCTCTTTCCCAAGCCCTATTTCCCGAAACTACCCGGTCGATCTCAGCCGTAGAGATTCGCATGACGAAGGTCCCGACACGTGATTGGCCATCAAAGATCGGAGTAGCAACAAAGGCCGCCGGCTCGCCCTTCACCGGTGTATACCGACTAAAGTCGGCCACGAACACAGCGTGGGGATCAAGAGATGCTATGGCTTGGTTCACGATGGTGGCCAATGGCGTATCGCGGTATGGGCCGACACGAAGGCTCGTGCCGAAGTCCGCATTATGGGCTGCGGAATAGATAACGCGCAGATCTGTTGGGTGTACGAGAAGCAAATCATAGTACCCGAACTGATCGATTAATCGTCGGAATGGTTCGTCGTACGTCCCGTGCACTCGCAGGTAGGCACTTCCGAATCCGTGGCGTTCAGGCGAATAGGCGGCGCGATCGGGCGGAAGCACGAAATGGTTCTGGAGCCAGTAAGATGCGTGACCGACGGGCAGATAGGCCGACGGGGGTTTGCTCAGAGTTATGAACCGACTCACGGCCGGCAAGTATTCGTCCTGATACCAGGCGTCCACAGCCTGGCGCATTGCGGGTTCGCTCGACAACGAATCGAGTTGGACAAAGCTCCTGTCGAACTCCTGCATTGCGTCCACAAACATGCGATCTTCACTCAGCGAAAGCACGTGATTCCGAACAGTTCGGAAATAGCTTTCAATCTGGTATGCCCGAGTGCGGCGCAGCCCTTCCAACTGCCGGATGGCAGCGTCCTTCAGATTAGCCTCGGCACGGACGTGCGCGAGCCACGACGATACACATACGCCGAGGATGCTCAAGAAGGCCATGATGAGCACCAGCCGATAACGAATGCTCATGGAGTGAGATTCAGTCTCTGGTCCTATTCCGTGTCGGGAGTCAAGTATATGAACGGAGTCGGCGGGAAGTTCTGGACCTCTCACGGAATTCACGCGAAATGCCGAGTGGCGAGCATCAATCTGAATCCAGCACCGGACAAACAGACAAAAAGGGTTGCGATGCGCCCGCCCCCTTCTTGTTTAATAGAAGCAACCGCATGGAACCCATGTTTTTGAAAGAGGTCGAGGCTCACCAGGGCGACGACAACTACAGCAAAGCTATCGAAAGCCTGAAGCGCTCCGGATCGGAATACCCCCAGATCCTGCACATGTTCTCGTACAAGATCGATGCCACGGTGCACTTGGAGCGCTTCACGCAGGCAATTCTGCGTGGCCCATCTCCGCTCACACCGGGGTTTCGGGAATTGATTGCGGCCTACACTTCAAGCCTCAATCAGTGCCCGTTTTGAATCAAATCTCACGCCGCGGTCGCGGCGGAACTGCTCGGCAGCGAGGAGCTTGTAGACGGCGTTTTGGCCGATCTCGAAACTTCGGCTCTCACCGAGAATGAAAAAGCACTGATGCGATTTGTGCGTAAGGTGAACGGGGATTCCGTATCCATCGGTCCGCCGGATATCGAGGTATTGCACCAAGCCGGCTACACCGATGAAGCGATCTATTACGCCATCACCGCGTGCGCATTGTTCAATTTTTACAATCGTTGGATCGATGCGAGCGGGGTGCATGCTTTGAGCGAAGAAGCACATCGCGCAGGAGCCAAACGGTCAGCTGCATTTGGCTATTCGCGCAGTTCACAGCCGCCACCGCGGTAGGAGAAATGGCGAATTAGAGCGGGACCTATAACGGACATAGAGAATTCCTACGCCCGCAAGAAACGCGAAGCGCTGCGACGGAGATTTCTCCCGAAGAAGGCTCGTATTTTGTTCGTCGGGGAATCCCCACCTTTTTCCGGCAGATTCTTCTATCGGGCCGACTCGGGTCTGTATCGCGCGGTTCGCGACGTTTTTCAGGCCGCCGACCCTCTGATAAGAGATGAGGACTTCCTCCATCGGTTCAGGACGTGTGGTTGCTACCTGATCGATTTGTGCGCTAGTCCGGTAGATCAGCTCGACCCGCAGGCGCGTCGTCTCGCGTGTAGCGCGGGCGAAGCCTTACTGAGCCGAAGAGTCAGGCGCCTGCAACCTGAAATGATTGTGTGCGTGGTGCGGTCGATCAGAAACAATGTCGCTCGAGCCTGCAGCGATGCCGAGTGGCGTGGTCTCGTGCTTGATGTCCCTTATCCAGGGCGCTGGATTCGTCACAGGAACGTCTTTTTAGCCGAACTTCTCCCGTATGTGAACGCTGTTCTCAAAGGTGAGCAACTCACACCGATTACCAAAGCGCTTGGGCAATGATGACGGCCCATCCGCCGCGCGTCTTCGAGCCGATATGCCGGATGCCAAAATGTTCGTAAGCTCGCCGAACCTCGGTTTCCAGAGAGGACGGAATCCCCGAAAGGATGAGCCGACCACGCTTTCCCAGGCGTGAAACGAGTACCGGCGCCATTTCGATCAGAGGAGCAGCGAGCACGTTCGCGACGACCAGAGGCCATTTGTCAGTCAACACATCCGGCCCTCCAAGGATCAGTTGCAACCGGTCAGCAAGCCTGTTCAGGAGCGCATTCTCCGCCGCGATTTCGAGCGCACTCGGATCGATGTCCAGGCCAACCGCTCGCGGCACACCCAGTTTCAGCGCCGCCAAGGCCAGGATGCCTGATCCAGTCCCAACGTCCAGAACGCCGTTCGGCTGTTCGTCGGCGACGATTTCTTCTATTGCCTCGATGCACAGCATGGTGGTCGGGTGATGTCCTGTCCCGAAGGCATCGGAGTCAACCAGTATTAGCGCGTCGGACGGGGCGATCGCTTTCGAAAAGGCGATCGTGATGCTCCCAATACGAACCGTTCCCGGGCTCAGAAGCCAGACCGAACCGTTGTCTCGTGCGACCACCGCGGAAACGGCGAAGCTGCTTTTTAAGGCTCCAGCCACTTGCTCCTGTGTCACACCGTCCGGCAAGATGGCCGCAAGCCCGCCCTGC
>JBJMGJ010000334.1:0-5568 GCA_045807965.1 Bryobacteraceae bacterium
GGTCCTTCCGGCGTTTTGCTTGTCAGGAGTCTTTTTACGATGTCTTCCGAAGCCCAGATCGCCGCCAATCGTCAGAATGCCCAAGCTTCCACCGGTCCCAAAACCGAAGCCGGCAAAGCGAAATCCTCGCTCAACGCCGTCAAAACCGGACTTACGGGCCGCACCGTCCTACTATCCTCCGATGATGCCGCTGGCTACGAAGCCCACGTCGCCCGCTTCTTCGCTGAGTACGCGCCTGTGAACGAACAGGAACAAGGGCTCGTCCAGTCTATTGCCGATACCGATTGGCGTCTGCTTCGCATCCCAACGCTTGAGATGGGCATCTATGCCGTCGGCCGCCTCGAATTGGCTTCGAATTTTCAAGAAGTGGAAGACCCGCAAGCCCGCGCCGGTCTGATCGAGGCGAAAGTCTTCCTGACCTACCAGCGCCAGCTGAACAACCTTTCGATCCAAGAGGGCCGCCTTCGCCGACAGCGCGACAAAGACCTCGCCGCCCTGCAACAGCTGCAATCCCACCGCCGCCAGCAGGAAGAGAACAACCTGCGCGAGGCCACCCAGCTCTACCAGCAATCGCTCGAAGAAGGCTGAACGTTCAACCCCGCGGAGATTGGGTTCGAAATTTCACTTGCCCGGATCGAAGACGGCATTGCCGAACAAAATTTCCGCGCTCGCGGCTACAGCCCCTCCCTCTCTGCCCGCTTCGCCAAGTACCGCAAGAAAGAAGCCGCGTAACCAGTACCAAACGCTGGCTTCCTTGATGCCTGAATCGTCTTGGTTCCTGAAGAATTCTTCTCTGCCTTACTGATCCTGTGATAGATTCGGGCTGGTAACTACCACAGGACTGCAGCACGTCCCACCAGGACTGCGCAGCTTAAGGAGATATCGACATGGCGACCACGTCGCTCCCGCAGTCAACTTCCCGCGGTTCGGGAGTCTCCGAAATTCATATCGTTTGGTTAACGGCCGGGCTCAGTTGTGATGGAGACACCGTCTCGGTCACCGCAGCAGAGCAACCTAGCATCGAGGACGTTTTGCTCGGCGCCATTCCCGGGCTGCCGAAAGTCCATCTTCATAATCCGGTACTCGCGATGGAAGTCGGCGACGACTTCATGAAGTGGTTCTATGAAGCTGAGAAGGGCCATCTCGATCCGTTCGTGCTCGTGGTAGAAGGCTCCATACCAAATGAGCGCATCAAAAGCGAAGGTTACTGGGCCGCCCAGGGCACCGATTACAATACCGGCCAGCCCATCACTACTTGCGAATGGATTGATCGTCTCGCTCCCAAAGCCTGGGGCGTTATCGCCTGCGGTACCTGTGCGACATATGGCGGCATTCACGCCATGGCCGGCAATCCGACCGGCGCAATGGGATTAGTTGATTATTTGGGCAAGTCTTTCCGTTCGGCTGCAGGCTTGCCTATCGTCAATGTGCCTGGCTGTCCCGTGCAGCCGGACAACATGATGGAGACCGTGCTGTACTTGCTCTACCAGGCAGCAGGGCTCTCGCCTATCATTCCGCTTGACGATCAGTTGCGCCCCACTTGGCTCTTTGGCAAAACGGTACACGAAGGTTGCGATCGCGCTGGTTATTACGAACAGGGCGATTTTGCACATGAATACGGTTCGCCAAAGTGTCTGGTCAAAATCGGCTGCTGGGGCCCGGTAGTCAACTGCAACGTGACTAAGCGTGGTTGGATGCGCGGCATCGGAGGTTGCCCTAACGTTGGTGGTATCTGCATCGGCTGCACCATGCCAGGTTTCCCCGATAAATTCATGCCCTTCATGGACCAGCCGCCTGGCGCCACCTTATCATCCACTGTTGCTGTCACCTATGGCTCGCTGATGCGCACTCTGCGATCCATCACAAACAACACAGCTAACAAAGAACCTAAGTGGCGTAAGCATGGTACGAGACTAACCACCGGTTACCAACCTACAAGCTACTAAGAAAGCGTGGAATGGAATGGCAACGATAACTGAACCAGTCACCGGGCAAGAAAAAAAGGGAAGAAATCTTGTTGAGATGAACTGGGATCCGATCACCCGGATCGTAGGAAGTCTCGGCATCTTCACCAAGATCGATTTCGACAACAAGCAGGTTGCCGAATGCTATGCCACGTCTTCCATCTTTCGCGGCTATAGCATCTTCATGCAGGGGAAAGACCCGCGGGATGCGCCGTTTATAACCTCGCGTATCTGCGGCATCTGTGGCGATAATCATGCCACCTGCGCAGTTTACGCCGCGAACATGGCTTGCGGCATGGCCACACCTGTTTTAGGTGACTGGATCATCAACCTCGGTGAAGCCGCTGAGTACATGTTTGATCACAACATCTTCCAGGACAATCTGGTTGGTGTCGATTTCTGCGAAGCGATGGTCAAGCAGACCAACCCCGGCGTCCTCGCCAAGGCCGAGGCCAAGCTCTCACCGAACAGCGATAAACACGGCTACCGCACCATCGCGGATATCATGCGCGCGCTTAACCCGTTCACTGGCGAATTCTATCGCGGAGCGCTGCAGATGAGCCGCATGACCCGCGAAATGTTCTGCCTCATGGAGGGCCGTCACGTTCACCCGTCAACACTCTATCCGGGCGGTGTAGGAACGGTGCCAACGCATCAGCTGTTTACCGATTACCTGGTTCGACTGATGAAGTACGTCGAATTCATGAAGAAGGTCGTACCGCTGCATGACGATCTCTTTGACTTCTTCTATGAGGCGTTGCCTGGCTACGAGGAGGTCGGCCGCCGCCGGGTCCTGATGGGCTGCTGGGGCTCGTTCAACAACCCGGAAGTCTGCGACTACCGGTACGAGCACATGTCCGACTGGGGCCGCGCGATGTTCGTCACACCCAGCGTGATAGTCGATGGCCAGGTCGTTACGAACGACTTAGTTGACATCAACTTGAATATCCGCATTCTGCTGGGCAGTTCTTTTTATGAAGATTGGGAAGAACGCGGTGAAGTATTCGTCAAAAGGGATCCACTTGGGAACCCGGTCGACAAACGGCATCCCTGGAATCAGACCACGATTCCCAAACCGCAGAAACGCGATTTCAAAGGCAATTACACCTGGGTGATGTCGCCGCGCTGGCTCGACAAACGAACGGGCGACCACTTGGCTCTTGATACCGGTGGCGGTCCTCTGCCGCGGCTTTGGGCTACAGCCTTGAACGGGCTCGTCGATATCGGCTATATCAAATCCACTGGTCACAGCGTGAAGATCAATCTGCCGAAGACGGCCTTATTACCCGAGACGGAATTCGAATGGCATATTCCAAAATGGAGCAACGCCATCGAGCGGGATCGCGCGCGCACTTACTTTCAGGCCTATGCAGCCGCCGCGGCTCTGCACTTCGTCGAGAAGGCCATGGATTGCATTCGCCAGGGCGACACAAAGACCTGGGCTGACTTCAAAGTGCCAGAAGAGGGGATCGGTTGCGGCTTCCACGAAGCGGTTCGTGGCGTCCTCTCACATCACGTAGTGATCCGGGATCGCAAGATCGCGAACTACCATCCTTATCCGCCCACGCCCTGGAACGGAAACCCGCGCGATGTCTACGGAACTCCCGGACCTTACGAAGACGCGATCCAGAACACACCTATCTTCGAAGAGAATGGACCCGAAAACTTCAAAGGTATCGACATCATGCGAGCTGTGCGAAGCTTTGATCCTTGCCTTCCTTGCGGCGTGCACATGTATGTAGGTAACGGCAAAGTTGTTCGGGCAGAGCATTCGTCGATCTTCGGTAGACACTAGACGGAGACACTATGCCGCACACGGAAAAGTCGAAAATCTCATCGCATACGGAAGGAACCAGCCGCGGTGAAGAAGTCCTGGCCCACAAGGGCCCGGAGCCCGGTCGCGAAGGGGGCCGCACTCGCACCGCACGTGATGCCACGGCCATCAATCCGAAGGCGCGCTCCCCGATCGACCCTCGCATGCCGCACATGCCTCCTCCGTAGTCACGGATCCGTATAGAAAACATGACAAACAACGAGATCCGCTCACAGGAGTGGGTCGACAAAATCGAAGCTTTGGTGCGCGAAGCGGAGTCCATTTCCGATCCGAAAGCGCGCGGCATTACGATCGATCTCCTTCGGGCCGTACTCGATTTCCACGCGGCTGCACTCGAGCGCATGCTGGAGATCACCTTCGAATCCGGTCCTGCCGGCGAGGCCATCATCGAACGGATCGCAGGCGAGGAGTTGACGAGCGGTTTGCTCTTGCTGCACGATTTGCACCCGGACGATCTCGAAACGCGTGTCAACCGTGCGGTCCAGAAATTGGAAGAGATGTTTATCTCGCTCGGAGCAAAGCTGTCGCTGGTTGCCATCGAATCCGGAACTGTCCGTCTGAACTTCGACTCGCAACGCACGTGGTCCGGCGCGCCCGTAAAAGCCAGCATTGAAAAAGCCATTTTGCAAGCGGCACCGGAGATCAACGCAGTCGTAATAGAAGGGCTGAAGGAGACTCCCCCTGCGGGGTTCGTCCCGGTGTCGGATCTTCTTGCTGGCGTACGGGTATGAGCCTGCCGCTATGAAGTCGATCGGACATGCCTCCGAGGCACGCGGTCTGGCTTTGCTGCGCAAGTTCGTTCAGAAGCCTGCTGAAACCGAGCGATGCGAGCTCTGTGGTGCTGCGCTTTATGAACAGCATCAGCACCTGATCGACCCGCAGCCGCGACGCCTACTTTGCGCTTGCGATGCTTGCGCTATTCTCTTCACGGACACTGGCGAAACGAAGTACCGCCGCGTGCCACGCGACGTACGTTATCTCAACAACTTCGCTCTCTCGGATCAGGCCTGGAACAGTCTGGCCATCCCGATCGGTCTTGCATTCATCTTCCGCTCCAGCGTCTCTGACCAGACGATGGCGGTCTATCCTAGCCCGGCCGGTCCGACCGAAACCTCGCTGGATGAGGAATCCTGGCAGGAAATCGTGGACGAAAATCCTCTCCTGTCCAGGCTAATACCAGATGTCGAAGCGATGCTCATTAACCGTATGAAAGGTCGGCGTCAACACTTTCTCGTTCCGATTGACGAGTGTTACAAACTGACCGGAATAGTGCGCAAGTATTGGCGCGGCTTCTCGGGCGGCGACGAGGGTTGGGATCAGATCACGCGTTTTTTTGATCACCTTAGGGAGCGTTCTTATCCGGAGGCACTGGCCACAGATGCCCGATCTTTCGTTTGAGATCGTTTCCGCCAGGCCTGCGCGTGACGAACCGGTTCCCGGAACAATTGATACATGCAGTTCTGCTTCGCTGTCAGATTCAAATCGAAGTGGCGCGGCGGCGCTATAGCTCGTCGGAGCAGGACCAGCTGCGTGAAATTTTCGATGACCCTGCCCGGTGGGGCGACACGCTCCGTCCCATGACTTGGGCGAACATATCAGTCAATCTTCCGGCGTTCTCCGGAAGCACAGTTTGTCCGCTCATAGTACCTTGCACGTTTGATTTCAGCGTCGCGACCGCAAAATACTTTCACGGGATCGACGGCGGGGAAGTGCCGCTTACATTTCTATTCAGTGGCTCCGTATTTCATGATGCGGGCCAAGGCACGCTAC
>JBJMGJ010000335.1:0-7047 GCA_045807965.1 Bryobacteraceae bacterium
GTCGAGACCGTAATCCAGATGCGGTCCTTCGAATCGCGCAGAACAAAGTTCACCTTGCCGATCGGCGCGCCATCAATACTATCGGCGAGAACTCGCGACTCGCCATTGCGGGTCATGAGTTCCAGGCGGTCGGTTCCAAAGTTGGAAATCAGGAAATCCCCATTCTTAGCGAAAGCCAAGCCATTCGGAAGGGTTCCTTCGAGGTACCGCGTGGCCTCGGTTCCGGCGTCCGAGAAGAATCCGGACGTACCTTGAATGACGATCTTCTGGGTTCCATCCGGCTTAATCTGGACGACACCACCGCGTGCGTCGGCACTCCAGAGGGTACCGTCGCGCTCCGCGAGGATGCATTCGGGTCTTTGCAAATCGTGCCCGATGTATTTCAGGGCAGACTTGTCGATTTCAAAATTCAGAACAGGATTATCGGACACGGAGATTAGTTGGGGAAATCGACGCCTTCGTAGAATTTGTAGTTATCGAGGTCAGTGCCGGGAGCGAAGAAACAAATTACCTGCATCTCTTCCTTCCCTGTGTTCTGCAGCATGTGAACTTCGCCCTGCGGGAACAGGATTGTGGAACCCGCTTTGACAGGGGAGACTTCCCCGTTGACCATGACGCGGCCCGAACCCGTAATGATGTGAATCGCTTCCTCGCCTTTCGGGTGAGAATGCGCCGGGCGAACCTTCTCGCCCGGAGCCACCCGAATCATACAGATCGACATGTATTGCGAGTTCAAAAGCTCGGAGTTCACGAGCCACCGCAAGCGCCGGCCCGGTAGATCTAACTCCTCGACCTCTTCTTCATGATTGATGCGTACGCTCATACTCAGCCTTTCCTCGTCCGATTACTGATTGCCTCCAGCAGATGCCCTGGCGTTAGCTTAAACGCGTTGATGAGCTCTTCATACGTACCGGAGTGGATGTACTGCGGCCGTCCGTTTGCGTCCAGAGCGTTGATCGCCATGACTCGATCCCAGTCGCAAGAAACCTTTCGGCGATAGAGAATCTTGAGAAAATTCTGCAGAATATAGCCGTTGTTCTGCTCAGCGAAACAGAGCAGCTTACCGGAGTTGTAGAGACGCACAAGCAGATCCTCGTCGATCGAGTGCATATCAACCACCCCGATTTTGAGGCCCTGTTCGGCAGCTTTAGAGGAAGCGGTAAGCGCTTCATGTACGCCGCGACTTGTGGAGATGATCACGGCCGTGTCGTCCGCGCTCTC
Organism: Bryobacteraceae bacterium; assembly: GCA_045807965.1. GTDB lineage: Bacteria > Acidobacteriota > Terriglobia > Bryobacterales > Bryobacteraceae > Bog-105. The sequence continues at coordinate 1,222 of JBJMGJ010000335.1, forward strand.
CTTCAGGACATTTCCCTTGCCGAAGTCGAAAACGTAGTCCGGACCATAGATGACGGCGGACGGCGCTCGCATGACGCGGACGTAAAGAAGGCCCCGGTTGCCTTCCATGATCCACTTCATGATGGCAAGCAACTGCTGAGGGCAGGAAACATCAATTATCTTCAGCTGGGCCACGCCATCGAAGATCGTAATGTCGTCGTTACCCATGTGAGTAGCGCCGTTGGTGCGGGTTTCGAAATTCGGACCGGTGGCGAGCAGAGTTAAATCAAGCCCGTGGCCTTCGCTAAGCCACCCTGTGGGTGACTCCATTGCTTCCACTCGCTCCTGGGCGCCGACGGCAATTCGCCGGAGCACCTCCCAATGGAAGAATGGGCAGAATGTGCTGATCCAGGTGTTGTAACCGAGCGCGGCGAACGCCTCGCCAATACACATCATGTTGGCTTCCGCGACGCCAACATTGAGCGCGCGCTTTTGATCAACAAACGCGATGCCGGCTTCCAGTCCACTCGTGCTGCCAAGATCCGCGTCGATCGAGACGACGTTCGAATCCTTCGCGAAAACCTTCATGGCGCCGGTCACGATGTCGCTCGCCGCATATTCTTTCTTCGCGTCAATCTTCGGAAGCTGCGAGGCTTCGTAACGGATTTTCTTATTTCGCGGCGGAACACGCGTCGTCAGCACGGGCCCCAGGGATGGTTCAAGGTCGCCCAGAGTGTTGCGCCCCGTCGTCAGATGCATCCGTCGCGCGACTTCGACAATCGCGCTCTGAATTGTTTTCCCCTTCGGGTGTTTTTCCAGGCTTTGAAAGAACTGACTCACTTCTTCGACACGTGCGCGGCGAAGTTCCCGATGTAAGGCCAATTCCTGGTTGATCAGGCTCTCCGAAACAGAGACCTTGTGTTTATTCAGGAAGTCTGAAAACCCACCGTAGCCTTTGGTGCTATGACAAACGATTGCGGTCGGCTTGCCGTTACGAGCTCCGTAGCGGAACTTCTCCAGGGCTTCGTAGACTCCTTCGTAGTGGGTGGCATCCACGCTGTAGGTTTGCCATCCAAACGACTCGAAGACGGTCTCGAGATGGGGCATCGGGAAGATCGTCTTGGTCGCAATGTCGAGCTGGCCATTATTCTGATCGACCAGGACGCAGAGATTATCCAGGTGTTTGGTCCCGGCGTACATGACGCCTTCCCAGATATTGCCTTCCTGCAACTCTCCGTCACCGACCATCGCGTAAGAATCGAAATGAGGGCTGGTCCGCCCCGCGATCGCAAATCCCTGCGCAACGGAGAACCCCTGTCCCATCGGCCCGGTTGCAATCTGCACGCCCGGAAGGATTGGGCCCGGATGGCCATTCAGAATGCTCGCAAACGACCGGGAGTTCTTGAGAACTTCCTTGTCGAAATAACCGAGGTCGGCGTATATGGAAGCAAGAGTCGCTACGGCGTGGCCCTTGCTCAACGTGAACATGTCCTGCCCACGTCGAGTAGGATCAGCAACATCTACATTGATAAATCCGCCGTAAAAGAGCGTATTTAAGGGAACAACGGCGGAGAATGCGCCGCCCGAATGAAGTCCCTTATCAACCGCATCCCGACTTTGCTCCACGTCGCAGATGCGAACGTCGGAATCCTTCACTTCCAAAAGCTTGAGTATGGCTTTTCGGAGGAGAAACTCTTCCGGAGCAAGCAGATCGTGAACGGCTAGACCTGGCAGTTCAACAGCGCTGGTGCTCATAGCTGCGCCCGGCTCGCTCCTTCCTGAACGTCAAGTAACTGTCTGACGTACGCGGCAATGCCTCGGTCGGGAAGATTGGCCCAGATCGGAGTGCAGTTCGGAAACTCCTCGGACGCACCCCAATACTGCGCATTCGGGAACCGTTCAAGCATGCCCTTGGCACAGTCGCCCACTACGACTACATCGCCGTCAACCTCTTTGATGTCGTGGAACTGGAGGCCGGTGAAGACGTGCAAAGGGCGCTTTAGCTTGGCCAGCGTGCCGTCCGCATGCAACTGATCGAGTTGAATACGAACGATTGCTTTGCACCCCGCTTCGCAGGTATTCCCCATTGTGACGTGAGTGTTCGGGAACTGGCCTGGCAACACTGTATTCTGGCGACGGAACCGGCGCTTCACCTTATCAATGGGAACTCCGGCCACTTCGATTTCATCCATGCGATTTGTGCCGAGCCCTTCCGCGGCGCCCAGCACTGTGGAAGCGACGTTCGTGCCCGGGTCCTGCCAGTCCATTAACGCCTCGCAGATGGTGTCCACGGCCACGGGATCGGGACCACCGCAAATGGTGTTGAAATCCTTGATGAGATCGTCGCTGAACGCGCTGAAGGGACCATTTCCCTGGCACGCATACAGGCTGTCCATGACAAACCACGTCGGATTTGCAGCTCGGGTGAGGTTGACGATCTTTTGGTAGATATCGTCGCGATGGCAGCGAACCATCCAATCGTAGTTCGGCAGATTGCCGAATTGCAGCTTCATAGCGCCGGTGAAGGTCGTATGAAGATGAACCTTCATTTTAGGCAGTCCGATGTAGCAATCCGCTTCGAGCACCGGACGCGGCACAGGAAATTCGTTGAACGCGATTGGCCGGTCGATTTTATACATCTCGAAGGGCACGTTGTCGAATGGGCAAAGCTCCGCACCGGTACGCCTGGCCACCGCGCCGATCCCGCAAACTTCCATCGCGTTAGCCGTGTCGCCGCCCATCGCGCAGCGCTCACCAATCTGGATTCTTGAGGGATTCTGCTCCGCGACGAGCTCGATCAAGGCCTCAAGCATACGGGGATCGGTGGTGAAGCCCGCGTCGGCAGGACAAGGAATGACCGTGTTGATTTTGATCAACACCTTGTCTCCAGCCTTGACGATTTTCTTCATTCCGCCCATCGTCTGGTCCGCGATGTCGCGAATCATTCCTTTTACCAGGTCCAACTGCTCCCTGGAGTGCTCGGCCGGCCGGCCCAAATCGGCGTCACTGTGAGCAACACCTACCGTCGTGCGTTTTGCCATTATGTGTTCCTAAAGAAACCTGTACGGGAGAACTGACCGCTGATTACAAGCAGCAGCCTCTATAAGCTATACCCCATAGTACGGAAGAAGTCCCGATTGATCGTCGCTGCCTTGGTTGCGCTGATTGGCATGTAAGATCCGGAATCGAGTTCAGCCATAATCGTGAGATCGTTCCCTGACTGTTCGAGGATATCCAACACCTTCGAAAGTTCAACCTTTCCCTGGCCTAGAGGGCAATAGCCGATGAAAGCGTTTCCCCCGTCGAAATCCTTGAGATGGACGTGCCGGATGATGGAGGCGAAGTCCGATACCGCTTTTACGGGGTCACTCCCACCTTTCGCGAGTTGGCCCACGTCCGGGCCAAACTTCACGTATTTCGTATCCACAGACTCCATGACACCGTAGGTTTCTTCGCGCGTCATGACGCAAGTTCCCGTATGTTGATGGAGGACCGCCGTAAGCCCGAGGTCCGTGATCGCCTTCGCGACCTCGTTCAGGCTGGTCACGATATCGGCTTTGTGGTCCGCGAAGACGTAATTGCCACGGGGGACTCCATTGGGTCCCATCACGACAACTTTGCCATTGTGCTTCTTCAGCAACTGGCCCCAGCGAACCATCTTCGCCATTTCATCCTGGCGCTTCGTCGGGTCCGTCATATTGAACCCGCAGTAGGCCGAGACGAGTGGGACATGGTTGGGCTCGAGAACCCGTTCCATGCCCCCGTTCGCGTCCCACGCTTCCATTACCTGGCCGAACGTTTCGAACCCCTGGAAGCCCAGCTTGCCGCAATCTTCGAGCGCCTGAGGAACGTTGTTGTCCCAGGTGATGCCTGTGTGGCCGGCTTTCAGTCTCCTTTTCGGAGACGCCGCTTCCATCGAAAGCGCCGCAGCCCCGGCCGCAAGACCCAGCGTGCTGGCGAACACTCGTCGATTCATCGTGTTCTTTCCTAGAACTTACGAGTCCATTCCTTTGGCCAACGCTCGATGACGACCTTTTTGTCCGTGTAGAACTCGACACCGTCTCGGCCTTGGCCGTGTAGAACGCCCAAGAAGCTGTCCTTCCAGCCGCTAAACGGGAAATAGGCCATAGGCGCAGCCACCCCTATGTTGACCCCGATGTTGCCCGTTGGCGCCTCATACCGGAATTTACGCGCATGAACACCGCTAGAGGTAAAGATCGCGGAGGAATTACCGTAAGCGCTCCGCGAAAGAATCTCGATTGCCGTATCGAGGTCCTTCGCCGACTGCAAGGCTAAAACGGGGCCAAACACCTCTGTGCCAGTCAGCGCATTGCCTTCGTCGATGTCGGTCAGAATCGTCGGCTTGAGAAATGCGCCCTTCTCGCCGTCGCTAAGTTTGGCATTTCGCCCGTCGAGTATTGCTTTGCCGCCCGCATTCAGCCCCTGGTCAATAAGTCCTTCAATCCGGGATTTGCTGGCCGCGGAAATCACGGGACCCATCTGAACGTCCTTGTCGAGCCCGTTGCCCACCCTCAGGTTGGAGGCGATATCGACAATCTTGTTTGTAAATGCCTGGGCTGCATCGCCGACCGTGATAGCGGAGGAAACCGCCAGGCACCGTTGCCCGGCGCATCCGAAGGCGCTGTCGCTGACGATCTTTGCGCTCATATCCAGGTCCGCGTCGGGCATAACCACGACATAGTTCTTGGCCCCGCCCTGACACTGAACCCGCTTGCCGTGAGCGGAGCCCTCCGCGTAGATGTACCTGGCGACCGGTGTGGAACCGACAAAGCTGATGGCCCGGACATCAGGGTGTCGAAGGAGGGCATCGACCGTAGCTTTCCCGCCAACAACCATGCTGACCACGCCCTTGGGGAGCCCCGTCGAATCGAGCAACTCCACTAGCCAACGTGCCGTCAGCGGTACGCGCTCGGACGGCTTCAGGATGAACGTGTTGCCGCATGCGATCGCATAGGGAAGAAACCACAGGGGGATCATGGACGGGAAGTTGAAGGGCGTAATCGCCGCCGTCACTCCCAGCGGCTGCCGAATCATGATCTCGTCGATTCCTCTGGCGACATCCTCAAGGTTATAGCCCTGCATCAGGGTTGGGATTCCGCAGGCGACCTCGACATTCTCAATGCCGCGCTGCAGTTCCGCTCTCGCCTCGGCGAAGGTCTTTCCGTTCTCCTGCGTAGTCAGCCGCGCGATGTCGTCGCCGTGCTCTTCGAGCAGTCGCTTGAACTTGAATAAATATTGGATACGCTCTTGCGGCGGGGTTCTGCGCCACACCGGAAAGGCGGCGGCCGCGGCCTTTACCGCGGCATCAACATCTTCCGCCTGCGCCAGGGGAACTCGCGCAAGAACTTCTGAATTTGCGGGATTGAATACGTCGGCGAAGTCAGAGGAATTACTTCTTTTCCACTCGCCAGCGATGAAATTGGGCAATACGTTGGAGGTATGTTCCAGGACGCTCATTGTTACAATTTCGCACTACCATTCCGTATTTACACTCCAGGGAGGAGGATTGCACCACGTCCACTGGATGTTGCACATTACGAAACAAGAATTGCGCCTTTACTTCCGAGGATCGTATCAGTCGATCCCGGCCGAAGTCAAGCTACCGCGGCTTTTCGAGAGCATCGTTAAAGCTCGACTCGCGCTACCGGAGAGAATGCCCAATGAGGGTTCATGGACGAATTGAGGTATTGCCACGGCTGTCGCTTCCGCACGACAAAATCAATGGAGGTCTACCGCCATCTTCGCCCGAAAGATTGGAACGCGCAGACCGTGTCTCGAGGCTGGACAGTAAGGGTATTGCCGCACTCGTCGCGTACCGGGCGCGTA
>JBJMGJ010000336.1:0-2315 GCA_045807965.1 Bryobacteraceae bacterium
ACTCCGGGCTTCACGCTCGATCAAATGGCGGCACATTCGCTCGATTTCTGGTTGACTTCGGAGGATCTTCCGGATCCCGAGAATCGCGTCACCTTAGATGGTGAAGGCAAGATCGTACTCTCCTACAGACCGAACAATGAGGAAGCACATCAGCGGTTGATTCGGAACCTACATGGAATTATGGGCAGCCACGAAGGGTTCCATCAGGGGTTGTTTCAAAGAAATCTGTACGTCGGGCAGCGTATCCCGCTTGCCGGCGTAGCTCACCAAAATGGGACTGTCCGGTTCGGACGCGATCGTAGGACGTCAGCCCTCAATGTCGATTGCAGGACACATGACGTGGGCAACCTCTATGTGGTCGATGCAAGCTTTTTTGTGTCGTCCGGCGCCGTGAATCCGGCTTTGACCGTAATGGCGAATGCACTGCGTGTGGGCGATCACCTGAAAGACCGCCTTCGGGTAGGCAGTTCGCACGAGCAAGAGGAAGTCGCGGAGACGGTGCCTGCAACGTAAAGGAACGAACCAATGAGTGAGAGAGAACGAATCCGGGAAATGGAAACGGGCGACTCGCCCTGGCGGCTGTGGGGTCCGTATGTAAGTGAACGCCAGTGGGGAACAGTGCGGGAAGACTATAGCGAAGCAGGAGACGCCTGGAATTACTTCCCGCACGACCATGCTCGAAGCCGCGCCTACCGTTGGGGAGAAGACGGGATTGCCGGGATCAGCGATGACGAGCAACGGCTTTGCCTCTCGCTGGCCTTATGGAACGGCCGGGATCCCATCCTGAAAGAGCGGCTCTTCGGTTTGACGAACAGCGAAGGCAATCACGGCGAGGATGTGAAGGAAGTTTATTACTACCTGGATGCAACGCCAACGCATTCTTATCTGCGAATGCTTTACAAATATCCGCAACGTCCGTTTCCGTATGCGTGGCTGGCAGAGGAGAATCGCCGCCGCGACAAGAACCAGCCAGAGTTCGAGCTGATCGAAACTGATGCATTCGATGAAAACCGGTATTTCGATGTTTTCGTAGAGTATGCGAAAGCGTCCGCGGATGACATTCTGATGCAGATTACGATCTGCAATCGCGGTCCGGAGCCGGCCGAGATTCACGTTCTCCCGCAAACCTGGTTCCGGAATACCTGGTCTTGGGGTTACGACGGTACGAAGCCGGTGCTCCAAGCGATAGCGCCAGGGGAGATCAGCATTGAGCATCCGACGCTTGGCCAGTATCGGTTCTACGCAGACGGACCCGCCGGTCTTCTCTTCACCGAGAACGAAACGAACACAGAACGTTTATACGCGTTTCCGAACAGAACTGGTTTCGCAAAGGACGCCTTTCATTGGGCGGTTGTAGATGGGCACACGGATGCGGTCAACCCGAATGCAACAGGCACGAAAGCCGCGGCTCACTTCAAGGCTCTTATTCCATCCGCCGGACAGACCGTCATCCGAGTACGCCTGTGTCGGGGCGAACACGAAGACCCATTCCGCAGCTTCGATCGAATCGTCGAATCACGACGGCGCGAGGCCGAGGAATTCTACACGCAGATTCAAGGGGGTTTAACGGACGGCGATGTCCGGAACATCCAGCGGCAGGCACTCGCCGGAATGATCTGGAGCAAACAATTCTTCTACTATGACGTGCCGCAATGGTTGAAGGGTGACCCCGGCCAGCCGCCACCAGATCGGGGGCGCAAGTATGGACGGAACTCCGAATGGGCACACCTGAATAACAGCGAGATTATCTCGATGCCAGACAAGTGGGAATACCCGTGGTACGCCGCTTGGGACCTGGCCTTTCACACCGTGGCGCTCTCCTTGGTGGACGCCGATTTCGCAAAGCAGCAGCTACTGCTGATTACACGCGAATGGTACATGCACCCGAACGGGCAACTGCCGGCTTATGAATGGGCGTTCGGTGACGTGAACCCTCCCGTACACGGCTGGGCAGCATGGCGCGTTTTCCAGATAGACCGAAAACAGCGGCGCCAGGAACGGCCGAGTGACCCGGGGGACCTTGCGTTTCTGGAGCGTGTGTTTCACAAACTGATGTTGAACTTCACGTGGTGGGTGAATCGGAAGGACGCAGCCGGCCGCAATGTATTTCAGGGCGGCTTCCTGGGTTTGGACAACATCGGCGTGTTCGACCGAAGCGCGCCGCTTCCGACGGGAGGCTACATCAACCAGGCGGACGGAACGAGTTGGATGGCGATGTACAGCCTGAACCTGATGCGGATCTCGCTCGAACTGGCACAGCACAACCACGTGTACGAAGACATCGCAACCAAGTTCTTCGAGCACTTCCTGTGCAT
>JBJMGJ010000337.1:0-6488 GCA_045807965.1 Bryobacteraceae bacterium
AATCATATTTGGAAACAATCATCAATAATCGGAATAGGTTTGTACTCTGCTTTGGAGGAGAAGGATGGATACTCGGCTTAGAATTAGGCCGCTTAAATCTGTGATCCTTTGCGGTGCGCTGGCGATTAGTTCAGTAGCATTAGCTCAGGACGCGGGAACAAAGAAACCGGCGACAACGTCGGGGGGAGAAGATCAATACCCGGATCTGGTTGAGATTGATCCTTTCGGGGGCGTAAGCACATGGGGTCAGGTCAATAAGGGCCTGACGACGCACCTTGTAACGGGCGGGATTGCTGGTATCCGCGTTGCCGTGAATCCGGCGAAGTATTTCGGCCTTGAGGGGTTTTTCGAGTTCTCTCAAGCGAACGTTCAGTTTCGAAGCTCCACCGGTACGTATCCCCCTGGCAATGGGGCCCTTACCGGGACGCCGATTCCCACGTATGCTTTCGGATCTCGCAACTACACCTTCGGGTTGGGCCCCGTGTTTAACCTCACCCCGCGCGGATCGCGTGTTCAGCCTTATCTAACCGCCGGTGTCGCCGGCATTCAATTCACGCCGACCTCAACGGCAAAGGGCTTAGCCCGGCAGCCTAATGTTGACGCAATCTATCACTCGGCAAACCTGAACGATAATCTGCAGGTAGGCTTCTTCTACGGTGGTGGAATTAAGTTCCACCTGACGGATCATTTCGGACTTCGCGTCGATGCCCGCGGCATCACCTCGCGCAATCCTACTTATGGTCTGCCTAATTACAATACGGGCGGGATTTACATCCCAAGCAGGTCAAGTATTAACAATTTCCAAGGGACGTTGGGTCTAGTTTGGTACCTCGGCCAAAGCAAGTGCCCGGAGATGCCGCCTGCTCCGCCCCCGCCTGCTCCGTTGGCAACACCGACGATCTCGGGTGGAGAGGGAACAATCTGCCAAGGCAAACCTGTCACATTGCACGCCAATATTCAGGCGGCCGGAACGCAGAAGCTTTCCTACTCCTGGACTTTGAACGGACAGACGCAGGGTAGCGACAGCCCGGACTTCACTTTCACTCCGAACAATACTGGCAGCTTCAATGTTCAAGTGAGCGTGAAGGACACCACGCCTCCACCGGCACCGCTGGAAAAACCGGCTAAGTTCCCGGTACGTTGCTGGGTACAGCCGCCCACGCCGCCGCCGGCTCAGCCTGTAACGGCGACCGCCACTGTTACGGTGAATGATTCCGCTCCGCAGGTAACAAGCGTGACGGCGACACCGAATACCCTGGCCTGCGCCGCGAACACCAACGGCACACATACGGCTCAGTTAACCGGCAGCGCGACGCCTTCCGCTTGCGGCGGTACACCAACCTACAAGTGGACGGTCAGCGAAGGATCTGTGACCGGGGATACGAGCGCGAATGCAACCTTTGACGCTTCCACCCTCAACTTCGAAAGCGGGGCGCAGGCTCAAAGCAAGACTGTAACGGCTACTTTGACCGTGACCGATGAGACTGGCAAGACTGCAACTCAATCGACCACGCTCACAGTCAACTGTGAACCGCAATTCGTACGGCTCGACGACGTCGTCTTCGCGAAGAACAACGCTCGTGTGAATAACTGTGGCAAGCGGCTCCTGATTGACGACGCGTCCAACCGCCTGTCCAGTGGCGAGTACGATGTCGTTCTCGTAGGCCACCGCGACAGCGACGAGGCGGAAAATGCCCCGGCAGCTCGCACTCCCGGTAGACGCCGTGCCGCGGCCACTCCGCCAACGGCTCTCGATGAGCAGCGCGTGCTAAATGCGGCTGCTGTCCTCAGCGGCGGTACCGGCACCTGCGGCACGATCGATCCTTCCCGCATCCGAGTGGATTGGGTCGGAACCGATCAGACGTCCGACACCAGACCGGGTCAGTGCGGAACTTCAAACGTGAAGGAACGCAAGGGCTCGCAGACGACCGAAGCGGATAAGAACCGCCGCGTCGAAGTCTACCTGGTTCCGCGTGGCAGCTCTACAATGCCTCCGGCTGTGAAGAACGTCAAGCCCCTGCCAGCAGATCAGGTCAAGGCGCTTGGCTGCCCGAAGTAAACGGCGATAAATAAAGACGAAAAGGGGTCAGATGGTTCGCCATCTGACCCCTTTTCTTTTCCCTCCCCAACCTGGCGCAATTTGTAGAATCGCTTATGCGGTTCATTCTTGGAGTCCTGCTCGCAACAACGGGTTGCTTTGCACAGACTCCATTCACGATCGATAACGCACTGAGCGCTCCGTTCGCTACTTCACCAGTTCCGTCACCGGCAGGAGGTAAAGTCGCTTGGCTGCTGAATGAACGCGGGCAGCGGAATATTTGGGTGGCGTCAACTCCGGATTGGAGCGGCCGGAAGATCACCGCATTCGGCAGGGACGATGGGCAGGAAATCGCGGAAGTCGCATGGTCTCCTGATGGAGCGTATCTGTTGTTTGCTCGGGGCGGCGATTTCGAGACAAACGGCGATAACCCCGATCCGGACCTGAGCCCGGGGAAACCCGACCAATCCATATGGTCCGTTGCGCTGGATGGCTCTTCCCCGAAGAAGCTGACCGAAGGACACGAGCCGGCGATTTCGCCCAAAGGCGACGCCGTCGCGTTCGTGCGTGGTGGGCAGATTTACGTCACGAAGCCTTCTGGCCAGGACGCGGCCTGGGCGGTTTCGCAGAAAGGTTCCGCTAGTGACCTCCGCTGGTCTCCGGATGGCCGCTATCTTGCTTTCGTCAGCACTCGCCGGGAACACAGTTTCATTGGCATCTATTCTCCGTCCGAAACCTCCGTGCGTTACATTGACGCGAGTGTGGATCGTGATTCCGATCCTGTTTGGGCTCCTGATAGCAGCCGCTTAGCGTACACGCGTGTAGCCGCGCAGAGCCGGATTTACGCTTTCCTGCCCCGTCGCGAGGGCGAACCCTGGTCCATTCGGATCTTCAATCTGGCAAAGGGTTCCGCGGAGGAGGTCTTTCGTTCTGATCCCGGCCCTGGCAGTCTCTGGCATCCCGTCGTGGCCGACTCGCAATTGATCTGGACGAACGATAACAGGATCGTGTTCCCGTGGGAGAAAACAGGCTGGTGCCACCTGTACACTATCCCCGCTGCGGGACACGGGGCGGCAAAGGAACTGACGCCCGGAGAGGGCGAAGTGGAGCATGTGATGGCAACCCCCGGAGGCAAGGCGGTTTACTACTCCACAAACGTCAACGACATCGATCGGCGTCACCTGTGGGTTGTTGATCCATCGGGCTTGAATGCTCCGAGACAATTGACCTCGGGCGAAAACATTGAGTGGAATCCCGCTCCGATCGGTGATGGATCGACGCTTGCGTTTCTCGCTTCGAGTTATAACGAGCGGTCGCACGCAATGTTGCGGAGCCCCGATGGCAAGCTGACGGCTCTTGCGCCTTCAACAGTTCCGACCGAGTTCCCTTCCAAGTCGTTCGTGAAGCCGCGGCCCGTGATGATTACCGCCGCCGATGGCATGCAAATCCATGGTCAGCTTTTTATGCCGGCCGACGCCCGATCGGGTGAACGGCTTCCCGCATTGATCTTTTTCCATGGCGGTCCACGCCGTCAAATGCTCCTCGGTTCCCATTACATGTACTACTACTCGAATGCGTATTCCATGAACGAGTTTCTGGCGAGCCAGGGCTACATTGTGCTTTCGGTCAATTACCGAAGCGGAATTGGCTATGGCCTGAACTTTCGTGAAGCGATAAATTACGGACCCGCGGGTGCGAGCGAATTCAATGATGTGATCGGTGCCGGTCTGTTTCTCAAGACACGGCCGGATGTCGATCCAAATCGGATCGGTGTTTGGGGCGGCTCGTATGGCGGTTATCTAACAGCTCTGGCCCTTTCGCGTGCGCCCGATTTGTTTGCTGCGGGCGTTGATTTCCATGGCGTGCATGACTGGAGCACGCTTCGCAATTTCGAACTAACTGGTGACGTGGGAGGGAACCCGGAAGCGGTCGAAGCGGTGGAGAGAGCGGCGAGACTCGCGTTCGATTCGTCGCCCATGGCCTCGGTCAAGACCTGGAAAGGGCCCGTTTTGCTCATCCATGGTGATGATGATCGCGACGTCGCGTTTTCTCAGACAGTGACGCTGGTCGAGGCGCTTCGCAAACAGGGCACGCCTTTCGAGGAGCTGATCTTTCCAAATGAAATTCATGATTTCCTGCTCCATCGGCACTGGGCCGAAGCGTATCGGGCAACTGCGGAGTTCTTCAGGAGAAAGTTTGGCCTTGGGTTGTCGCAATAGTCTCCGGCCAATAAAGAAGCGCCGGCCGAAGCCGAGGCCCCATTTAAACGCAACGCAAGTTGAAGTTGACGAGCAGTACCCTAAGCCAATCTGGTTCGATACGATGGAGCAGACAGTTCGCAAGTGCAAGCAAACGCAAATAGCAGTAGTCTGAAGACCCATCTATGCTCCGTTCGTCGCTACCGGCCACCGTTTCGATCGGATGATAGGGGTCTTAAAATCGGATTATTTCCCCACGTCAAACTAGCGCGCTGACGATGTGCCGATCGAAGTGAGAGACTTCCTCATCGACATGATCCATAATGTGGCCGAACCCCAGGCCGCGCAGCATGGCCGCCACCCCCTGTGGTTGGATTAGATACTTCACAGCACCACTGGCACAGGAGAATCGACTCGCCAAGGCGTCGAGGGCCGTGCCTGCCAAAGAACCACCGGATTGCCGTTCAGTGGCGTAGTCGAAAACGATACCGCTTCCTTTCGGAAGCGAAGCGATGAACGATAACGCGGAGAGGGCGTCCTTCATGGTTCGGTAACCTGCATCACCAAACCAGACAAATAAACTTACTTTCAGCTTGTCGAAGCTGGTTCGACTCAACGCGGACTCCAGTTCCTCCGATGCGAAGCGTGTTCGGACGAATGTAAGTGCCGGAGCGACCGGCTCTTTCTCGTCAACGGCAAAGACATGGAGAGAGGCGTCCGACGGCTCGCTGGTGTGTTCCGGATTGGTCTTCTGTCCGCCTATGAAAACCAACTGCCGCACTCCGCGCGTAAGAGCCGACGCGACTTCAGATCTGGTGAGGTGGGCGCGATTCATGCCTGTGCTCCTGCTGCGTCGTCCGGGCGTGATCTCTCGCCGCCGTAGCCGCAACGGTACCGCATCCCGTGTTTGAACTTTTCTCGTTCTTGTGGAGTCATCTGTTCCCAACGTTCATCCATACGACGCCGCCAGTGTCTGCCCCTTCCGGAAGAGGGTCGGAAACCCCCGAATAACAGTTTGCTCAAGACGAGTAAACCCAATGCTTGCCAAAACGTGATCGCTCGCACAGCAAAAATGGCCGGCATCAGCGCATTCCACAGGCTCATGACGATGAAAGTTAGAACGCCTGCTGCAATAATCGCGAAAAAAGTAATCTTAAGAGCTCGCAGAATCCAGTAATCTTTCACTTTCTTCAACTCCGTCCGTACTCGATGTAAATAGATTGCAACCGGCGGCGCAGGTGTAAGACCGCATAACGTTTGCGCGATAACAGTGTATTCACCGCTACGCCTGTCTCCTCACTCAGATCTCGGAAGCTTCGTCCTTCGAGCTCATGAGCGACGAAGACGCCACGCTGCTCCTCCGGAAGTTCGTCGAGCGCGGCATCCAACTCTTCGAGCAGAAGCTTTCGGGCATAAACAGCGTCCGGCCCGTCGCCAGGTGAAGGAAGAAAATCTACCCAGTTCGTAGTGTCTTCCGCGGAAACCGCCACAAACTGCGCGCTGTCCGGCAAGCTTGAGCGTCGTTTCCGGAACAGATCGGTAATGCGGTTCCGCGCTACCCGAAAGAGCCAGGCCCCTACTTGTTCGAGAGGCTTTGCCAATCGGTACGCGTCGACCAATTCATAGAAGACTTCCTGAAAAACGTCTTCAGCGTCACTGTCACTGCGCACTCGCGAACGAATAAACTGGCGAAGGCGCGCCTGCTCGCGCGCGATGACGTCCGACAATCGCCGATTTTGCTCGACCGTAACTCCGTCGGAAGCCAGTACGCCCTCCATTCATCTGTGTAGACGGATGACTTGCTCAGATATTGTGCCCGCCTGGAAACAAATTCTGAACCGCGGCCGGGCTTGATTCGGATCTTCCCTTATCGCGCTAGGGGCTCTCGCATCCAACTACGTTGGTTAGAACATAAACTTATGCTCCAGAACGCTCACTTAAGTAAGAGGATTAAGTGACACTCCCTCGGCGTGTAATCGCTCCGCTGTAACGAACGTTGAACGATAAGGGAAGACGCCTGGTTGTGCTGTCATATGGAGATGCTGTCTCGCGTGCTCCTGGGCCTTTTCTGCGTCACCTCTTGTCTGACAGTTACGGCGAAGGAAATCAACATTTCCAAGAAGTACAAGGACCCCGCGAACAAGCTGATTGACGCGGCCCTCGCGGACGAAGCCGGGTACGAGAAGCTCACCTACCTTTGCGACCGGATTGGAAACCGTCTGAGTGGGTCGGAGAGTCTGCCGAAGGCGATC